>JBKPGQ010000023.1:0-3765 GCA_046729455.1 Verrucomicrobiota bacterium | reverse complement strand
GTTCCACGGTCTCTGGCCGTTTTGCCTTGCAAACACGATTGCCATCTTTGTCGCAGCGAGGGTGCGCTGGCAGGTTGAGCAAGAGGTCCTCGCGTATAAACGGCGTGAGGTCGACCGTCTCCGGCCCATGCAGCTCAGTGTGCACGGCAAATGCGGGCACTCGAATTTCGTACTCGAATTTTTCCAAGCAGGATACGCAACTCAGTTCCACTGGCTGCGACAGCGAGCCTCTTGCCCAAAGAGCGGCGCCGGCAATGCCCAGGTCGATGTTGTAATGCAGCTGGCCGGCGCAGCGAATTCCCTCCGGTTCCAGGTCGTGAATCGGGCAATCCTCGTCCCCGTCCAGGTGCAGACCCTGCGCAGGAATTTGTTTGAGATGAATTTTCACTCGTCAAATCTTTTGAAGATCATCGGCTAAATCTCCTGCTCAGCGCCGTGGCAACACACGCCGGGACAAAACCGGAGACATCGCCGCCCAGTCGCGCGATTTCCTTCACGATGCGAGAACTCAGATAAGTGTAATCTTCCTTCGGCATGAGAAAAATTGTTTCTACCGCGGCATCCAATTTCCGGTTCATCAGCGCCATCTGAAATTCAAATTCGAAGTCGGAGATTGCGCGCAAACCGCGAATGACTGCTCCGGCTTCTTCTTTCCTGGCAAATTCGACAAGTAATCCTTCGAACTCGGCGATTCGCACGTTGTCGATTTTCCCCGCTGTTTCGCGCAGCAAATCGAGACGATCCTTCAGCGAGAAAAGAGCTTGCTTCTCATCGTTGTGCGCCACAGCAACCACGACTTCATCGAACAATTTTCGAGCACGCTCGATCACATCGAGGTGACCGTTCGTCACCGGATCGAAACTGCCAGGGTAAATCGCACGTCGCATCCGCGAAAATTCGCAGAGGAATTGGAAAATGAAAAGCGTATTGAAAAGCAATGACCACAAACGGAAGCGCAAAGTCTCCTGTCCAATTTGCCTAAAGTTCGTGAGACGCGAAATTGAGCATCACTCCCATGGGCAATCCAATGCCATACAAGACCGTCGCCGTGGCGAGCACGTTTTCCCCGCGATTTAAACAGGTGCTTGCGGAAGCGAAGCGCATTCGGGAACGCTTTTCCGCCGATCTGCACCTCGTCTATGTGGGCAAACGCAACGAGGAAATAGCAAAGAAGTTTCGTGATGCGCTCTCACAACTGGAGCTTCCGCTCGATTCAAAGATTCATTACGAAGAAGGAGACCCTGCCGATGCCATTTTACGTGCGCTCGCTCGCGAGAAAATTGATGTGATCGTCGCCGGTGCACTGGAAAAGGAGGTGGTCTTGCATCCATTTCTGGGCAACGTCGCGCGCCGCCTTGTGCGTGAAGCGCCCTGCTCGGTGATGCTTTTTACCACGCCGGCAGCGAAACCCAAACCGCTGCGCCGGATCGTCTTTGTTGCCGATTATTCTGATACGCGATTGGAGGCTTTGAAGAGAACGTTGCCTTTCGCCGCAGCGGAATCGTGCGAGCGGCTTTATGTCATTCGTATCATCACCACGTTTGATCAGGCGCGCGCATCGATTCGTGGGAATCCAGGGAAACGTTCAAATCCGAGCGGGGACGATGATGAAGAAGAGGCGCTGGAAAAATTTGTTTTATCAGCGGGCGCAACCGATGTCCCTATCGAGGCGCGTTGCATCCGTGGAAATACCGGGCTAGCCGCCTCGGATTTTGTTCAATCCGTAAAGGCGGACCTGCTGGTAGTACCGCTACAAAAAAAGGCCGGTGGGACTCAGCAATTGCCAAGTAATATCGCGTGGGTTACGGACGTCATTCCATGCAATCTCTGGGTGATACGGTGAATCGCCACTCCTTGATTGTTCGCTGCCGATACTGCTGATTGTCCATCCTGATGCAGGATGCTCCTGAATTTCAACCGTACGGTTTGCCGCATCTCGCGGTCATTTTCCTCACAATCGTCTTGCCGTTTGCGCTGGCCGCGATCGTGTGGCGCACAAAATCGCGGCTGCTGGCGAAGATGATTATCGGAGTCCTCTCAACGGTGCTGATCTTGAACTACGTCGTTTATTTGGTTTTTATCCGCAGCCACGGCATCGTGGATTGGCGGCATATGTTGCCCATGCAAATGTGCGACTGGGGTATGGTGGTCGTAATCGTGGCGATGTGGACGGGAAATCAACGCTGGTTCGAGGTTGCGTATTTCTGGGGGATTGGCGGCACGTTGCAAGCCGTGCTCACGCCAAACCTGCCTTTTGGGTTTCCGGATTGGCGGTTCATCAGCTTTTTCACCTCGCATTCATGCATCATTGTCGGTGTGGTGTTCCTGATGTTGACTCGCCGATACCGGCCATACCCCATGTCGATCGTGCGAGTGTGGCTGTGGTCGGAATTTTATTTTGTGGTTACTCTGGTTATCGACAAACTGACGGATGTTAATTACGGATTTTTGCTGCATAAACCCGAAGCATTTTCCATTCTGAGTTTTCTCTCCGATTCTTGGCCGCTTTACCTCCTGCAACTGCATGGCGTCGCATTGCTTTTCTTCCTCGGATTGTATGTGCCATTTGCAGTTGTCGATCTTGTGCGACGCAATCGCGCCGCTGAACCGGAGCGAATGCCGAGCTAGGGTCGATTGACCTCAAACGTGCCCATCGCGAAAATGAGCGTTTAATGAAAGCCAAGCCTCTTAAAATTGGCAAAGTCACGATTGGCGGCAGACGTCCGGTGTTCATCCTCGGCCCGTGCGTGATCGAGTCGGAGAAGTTTGTGTGGCGGATGGCGAAGAAGATCGCTGAAATCTGCGCCGCCGAAGATATCGATTTCATTTTCAAGGCCTCCTATGACAAGGCGAATCGAACTTCGGTACGCTCGTTTCGCGGAGTCGGAGCGCGTGAAGGTTGCCAGATTCTTTCAGCCATTGGCCGGGACTTGAAAATTCCGGTCACGACGGATGTTCATTTGCCCACCGAAGCCGAGATTGCCGGCGAAAAGGTCGACATGTTACAAATCCCGGCGTTTCTTTGCCGTCAAACGGATCTGCTACGCGCCGCCGCGGAAACGGGACGCGCTATCAACGTGAAAAAAGGTCAGTTTCTCGCGCCGTGGGACGTGCGCAATGTCGCCGAGAAACTGATTGCGTTTGGCAATGAGAAATTCTGTTTCACGGAGCGCGGTACCAGTTTCGGCTATAACAACCTCGTTGCGGATATGCGCTCGCTCTATTGGCTGCGCGACGCCGGCTATCGCGTGATTTTTGACGCGACTCATTCGGTGCAGCGGCCGGGTGGGGCAGGGGACTCGACATCAGGCGACGGCATTTTGGCGCCGGCACTGGCCAGGGCGGCGATGGCAACCGGATGCGACGGAATCTTCATGGAGGTGCACGAAAACCCAGCCCGCGCGTTATCAGACGGGCCAAATCAGATTCCCCTAAAGGATTTGCCGAAGAATCTGCGCGTGTTAAAGGCTATTCATGCTGCCGTCTCAGGTAGGGGCGATTGACCCGCCTTCGCCGCGCTACGGCGCGGCAAGCCTCAATAGCCCGGGTAACAAGGGTATTGCGTCGAGAGAACGGGAGGTTCCAGCCTGCCACGCCGAAGGTCGCCGCGGCGACCGAACGCGGGTGACCCGCTCTCATCTCTGCCGGGCCTTGTCGTTTTGGTTGGCGTCGCTCTTGATGTGCGTTGTAATAGCGGCTCCGCAAGTATCGGGTCAGTCAAAAGGCCGTAAAAAGAAGGCGGGCACGTCCGCGAAAGCGGGAGGG
>JBKPGQ010000022.1:0-2748 GCA_046729455.1 Verrucomicrobiota bacterium | reverse complement strand
GCTCATCGAAAATATGAGTTACTTCATCTCTCCGTCTGACGGCAAACGTTACCATATCTTCGGAAGTGGTGGTGGCGAACGCGAAGCGAAGCGACTCCGTGTCCCATTACTTGGCCAAATTCCGATCGATATCGCCACGCGGGAGTCGGGCGATCGTGGGATCCCGATTGTGGGCGAAGATCGAAAGTCTCCCGTGTCAGCCGAGTTCAAAAAAATTGCCGAAAATCTGCGTAAAACCCTGCCGTAGGAAAGCCTCCGCAACGGTCGGCGCGAATGAGGGTTAAATAAATGAGGTGATCACCACGTCGAATCCGGATGCGTCGATTGTGTTGACTCGTCGCAAATTCTATGAAAGAAGATCCTGAGATGCCATTTTCAGAGGAGGATCAATCTCAATTCGTTAAGAATTCAGTCCTGTATAAGGAGTTTCTCGCGGAGCGTGCCGAGATTCTGAAACACAAGTGGATCGAGAGCGAAAAGGCCGGTAAAGACATCGGCTTTGAAAAGGCCTTGCTGGATTGGATCGTGAAACATCGCTCCAACTGGCGAGAGCGACGAAGAAAGGAGGCGCGCACCGAAAAGTCCGCCTCCTAATTTTTTGTTCCTTTAATGCGATCCCGCGAGGTCGCCAAGGAAAAGCATGAAACAAGCAAAACAAAAGACATCTGGTGCCGCGGTCCCGATCATGGACGCGGAGGCAATTAGTCGAGCGCTTCAACGAATTGCGCATGAAATTATTGAGCGAAACCCGCAACTGACACGCGTCGTGCTGGCGGGAATTCCGTCGCGCGGCGTGGAAATCGCCCAGCGCATCGCCGCTTTCATTCACGAGATCGAGAACATCAACATTGAGACCGGCGTCATCGACGTGGCGATGCATCGCGATGACGTGGGAACGCGCACTGAATTGCCAATCGTGCGCGAATCGAAACTGCCGCTGCCGTTGGAAGAACGCATCGTCATCGTTGTCGATGACGTTCTTTACACCGGGCGCACTGTGCGCGCCGCCATGGACGCTATCAACTCATTCGGAAGGCCCGCACGAATTCAGCTCGCAGTACTGATTGACCGCGGTCATCGCGAGCTACCTATTCGCCCCGATTATGTTGGCAAGAATCTGCCTACTTCCGGTAGCGAAAGGGTGCGCGTACGGCTCGAACAAATCGACGGCGGACTTGACGAAGTGCGTTTGGAAAACTCATGAACAGGTGCGCTCTCTCATGACTACGCGCTGGACACGAAAAGATTTGCTCGGCCTGCGCGAACTATCGGCTGACGAAATCAGTTTCATTCTCGAAACTACGGACGCATTCAAACAGGTCGGCACACGTGAGATTAAGAAGGTGCCGTCGCTGCGCGGAAAGACATTGGTGAATTTCTTTGTCGAGCCGAGCACAAGGACGCGCACCTCGTTCGAGTTGGCAGCACTTCGTTTAAGCGCGGACGTGATCAACCTCTCGGCAACCGCTTCCAGCCTCACCAAAGGCGAAACACTCAAGGATACCGCACGCAATCTGGAGGCATTGCATGCCGATATTCTTGTGCTTCGTCACAGTTCAGCTGGCGCGCCGCAGTTCCTGGCCAATCGGCTTAAGGCCAGCGTGATCAACGCAGGCGATGGCGCGCACGAGCACCCCACCCAGGCATTGCTGGATCTCTACACGATCCGTGAGCGAAGAGGAAAAATCGCGGGACTGCGCGTTGCAATCATCGGCGACATTTTATTTAGCCGCGTGGCGCGCTCGAATATTTTCGGTCTACTCAGACTTGGCGCACACGTGACATTGGTCGGCCCGAGCACACTGGTTCCGCGCGAATTTGAGAAACTCGGGGTCAAAGTTTCGCACAATATCGACGACGTGCTGCCCAAAGCGGATGTGGTGAACCTTTTGCGTACTCAGCATGAACGCCAGCGTCGAGAATATTTTCCCGGAATCGGCGAATACATACGCTTCTTCGGTCTCACCAGAGAACGCGCCAAACTTTTGAAGCCCGATTGTTTGATCATGCATCCCGGTCCCATCAACCGCGGAGTCGAGATCGACAGCGAGGTCGCCGATGGATTGCAGAGCGTCATTCTCGATCAAGTCAGCAACGGTCTCGCTGTGCGCATGGCTGTTCTGTATCTGTGCGGAGGGATCTCGGCGTGAGCACGACAATCATTCGAAACGGCCGCGTGATCGATCCTGCAAACAAGCGAGACGAAATCGCCGACCTTTTGATCGTTGACGGAAAGATTGTGGCTCAATCCGCAATCGACAGGCCGCAATCCAAAATTGAAGAGATCGACGCGCAAGGTTTGATCGTCGCGCCCGGTTTGATCGATATGCACGTGCATCTGCGGGAGCCCGGATTCAGTCACAAGGAAACGATCGACTCGGGCGCACGCGCGGCAGCGGCCGGCGGGTTCACCACCATTGTTTGCATGCCGAATACTTCGCCGGTCCCGGACAATCCGAGCACAATCGCGTGGATCAAAGATCGCGCGGGGGAGGTTGCGTGCGTAAACGTTTTGCCGGTCGGCGCAATTTCAAAAAATCTCGCGGGTGAGGAGCTCGCCTCCATCGGATCTCTCGCGAAGGCGGGCGTTGTGGCGATCACAGATGACGGTCATTGCATCCAAAACCACGAGGTGATGCGACGCGCGGTCGAGTATGCTCGCATGGTTGATTTACCTGTGCTCGATCATTGCCAGGATTACAATCTGGTCGGTAACGGAGTTGTCCATGAGGGTTACTGGAGCACGCT
>JBKPGQ010000021.1:0-6806 GCA_046729455.1 Verrucomicrobiota bacterium | reverse complement strand
GCTGGCGGTTACTCGGCCGGTTATTACTCCTATATCTGGAGCGAAGTACTCGACGCCGACACGGTCGACTGGTTCAAAGGACACGGCGGATTGAAACGCGAGAACGGTGACCGCTTTCGCGCCATGTTACTGTCGCGCGGCGGATCGGCTGACGCCCTCGGGCTGTTTAAGAATTTTGTGGGGCGCGATCCTTACGTCGAGCCGTTGCTAAAACGGCGCGGGCTCGATCGCCCGCAAAGCGAGAATGGAGCAAGGCCGACGGACTGAAAGCGAGCCGGCTGCCAAAAAAGGCCCGAAACCGTCGGTTGCCGGCTTATGCGTCAGCTACGATGACCAGACATCGCGAGGACATGTCGAGCATGGCGCGCTTGCTTGCGGCGTGCGCGAATATGAAAACCATTTTCGTCCTCGTAACCTTCGGGGGCTCGAAGCAGCGCACCAAGCACGAATAAACCACAAACGCCAGCGAAGACGCTGAGCATGATTCCGAAGCGCATCACCAGGTTGTATTCAACCCAAACAGCGCTCCCGCAGAGCACGACCAGCCAGACAAAGGCAATAACCGGTTTCACCTTCTTCATGGTTTTTTGATGCCCCAGCGGTTGTTCGTTCCGAAGACTAAGATTCGTGACTCGGTGTAAAGGCGGCTGTGTCACCTGCAAATTTGGGGTAGTGCGCTGGGACACGCGCCGCTTTTTCAGGTGACCATCCCTGACATGGGAAAAAGTCAGGAGAAATTGCCGCAGAGAAAACCAACCTTACGGTTTTGCTTCGTACAAATTATTGAAAGGATTTTCCAGCGGCACGCGCCGGACGCTGCTGAATCCGGCCTTCTCGCAAGGTTCGCGAACCTTCGCTTCGTGAAAACCGAGCGTGCCGAGTCCTGCGCCATTGTTCGCGAGAGACGTGGTCATGCAGTAGAACACACTTACGCCGTGAAACATCGCGCCGAGTGGATTCGCATTTTCCTCAAGCTTGTCGGAGCAGTTGATGTCGAGACAAACATAAATGCCGCCTGGCCGAAGCGCGCAACGAATCGATTGCAACAACTGAAGTGGATCGACGGCATCATGCACAACGTCGAATGTCGTGATCACATCAAATTGCGCTGGCAACCCTTTCGACACATCGCGTTGTTCAAAACGCACCCGGTCTGATACGCCTGCTTCGCGTGCGTTCGCCGTTGCGCGAGCGATCGTCGGACCAAAGTTGTCGTAGCCGACGTAGCGCGATCGCGGAAACGCCTGTGCGAGTTTGATAACGCCGCGTCCCCGTCCGCATCCCACGTCAGCCACGTCACAACCACGCTCGAGATGCGCTTTCACCTCAGGCATGGCAGGGATCCATTGCTGCAACAGCAAGTTTTCAAACCATGTAGACGTGAACCGTTCCAAGCCGTCCCACATCATGTCGTTGTATTGCGATTGAGAAACGCCACCGCCATTGCGAAACGCGTTTACAACCTGGTCGAATACTCCGGCTTGCGCTGGCAGCATCTGATATATGCCGCCGACAAAAAACGGGCCGTTTTCCTGCGCCAGAACTGAAGCGTGTTCGGCTGGAAGGCTAAAGCGCTTTGTAGGTCTGTCGTAATTCAGATAACCGGCCGTGGCCATGCCCCCCAGCCACTCCCGCAGATATCGCTCGTGGAGTTTTGTTCGCGACGCTAGCTCCGCCGACGTCGCAGGCCCCTGCTTTGCCAAATTCTTGAATAACCCTAATCGATCGCCAATTGCTCCCAGCAGCGTCGTCATTGTGCCGCTGATCTGCTCCACCACTTTTGCAACAAACTGCTCCTGACGAGCCGCGTCGATCACTTCTGCGTTTGCCATATTCGTAAAATTTGAGTGGCTCGCATCTTACGGCAGGCGTTGCCAAGCGCAAATGAGCAGAGGAGTTGTGGTAGGGCGCGACCGCCGGGGCAACTTCAATTGCCGGTGGAATGCTGCGTCAATTCTGTTATTTTTATAATCCCGTGAATGAAACTCCTGCTGTAACCCAGGGTGATGGCGCGACTACCGCCACTCCAGCTTCGGACCGCGCCGATCTGCGGCCCGAGAATATTCAGGACGCCGTAATTCGCCTCGCTGGCAATTCGCAGGACGGAATTCAAACCGCCGGCGCCTTCCTCGCTCGCTTGGCTGGACGCAGCGAACACGACGTCATGACCTACATGACGATCCCGGCTACGATCTCTGGGGGACCCTCTATTTTCCAGGTGCGTATCGGTTCCGGCGAAGTGTTGTCAGCCGGTGACGAAGCCGATTTTCTCGTCGCGTTCTATCAGCACAGTTATCAAGACCACATCCACTTTCTACGCGACGGCGGCGTTCTGCTTTACGATTCCGACAATGTCGAGCCGAACCTGGACGACAAACGTTTCGTCTACGTCGGCGTGCCGATTACTGGTCTAACCGTGGAAGCGCTGGGCGGCACGGCGAAGGACAAGGGCAAAAACATTTTCGTTCTCGGGTTGATCGCAAAGATTTTTAATCTCGACGCCGATAAGTTGAAAAGACTGATCAGCGAAAAATTCGCCGGCAAAAACGAGAGCGTCGTAAACACGGCCTTGATGGCATTTCAGGCAGGCTACGCGTATCCGGTCGGCAACGTTCTGACGAAGCACTACCGTTTCGAGCACATCCCGAGAGCTAGCGGTCGCGCGCAGATCACGATGGACGGCAACCAGGCACTCGCCTACGGATTGATCGCCGGCGGTGTCCGCTACGGTGCCGGTTACCCAATCACGCCCTGGTCATCTGTGATGGAAATACTGCGACGCGAGCTGCCAAAATATGGTGGCATCTTCGTTCAGGCCGAAGACGAACTCGCGTCGGTATCGATTGCTCTCGGCTGTTCGTATTCAGGATATCTTGCCGTGACCGGCAGCGCCGGCCCGGGCATTTCGCTCAAAGCCGAAGCGATCGGTTGGGCGTCGATGGCCGAGATCCCGCTCATCATTTGCAATATTCAACGTGGCGGTCCGAGCACAGGCTTGCCCACCAACGTCGAGCAAAGCGATTTGCATCAGGCAATCTTCGGCAGCCACGGCGACAGTCCGCGCGTGGTGCTCGCAGCATCGACCGTGGAAGATTGTTTTTACATCGCGCTCGAAGCAGCGCGCATCGCGCGCAAATACAGCACGCCCGTGTTCATTTTGAGCGACACGTCGTTGGCCACGCGAATCGAAGCGTTCGATGAACCCGATCTGGCGAAGCTGATGCAAAATCCAAAACCGGATCTGACGCCGCGACAGACACACACGCCGTATCCCATCGATCAAATCACGCAGCACGTCCCGCCGGGCACGCGTATTCTCGATGGAAAATATCCGCTCCTGGCCGGACTCGAGCACGATGAGATGGGTCATCCCACCGGCAGCCCGAAGCTGCACATGGCCATGACGGCAAAGCGTCGCAACAAATTGCGCAAACTCGCCGAAGAAATTCCGGTGCCGGAAGTTTATGGCGATCACGAGGGCGACACGCTGATTGTTGGGTGGGGATCAACTTATGGCCCGATTCACGATGCGGTGAAACAAGCGCGCGACCACGGCGAAAAAGTCGGCGCGCTGCATTTACGTCATCTGCATCCGTTGCCGAATGGACTCGAGAAGATCTTCGAGAAATTCAGGCGCGTCGTCACGGTGGAGATGAACGACCAGGGACTTTACGGCTACGGTCAGCTCGCCACGATTTTGCGGGCCCGCTACGGCGAACCGAAAATCACCAGCTTTACCAAGACCGACGGACTGACGTTCCGGGTGAAGGAAATTTTGGACGGCGTGTTCCATGGTCGCTCGTTCGCCGCGCGACACATACCGCGCGAAGGCGCGCCAATTGTCCACGAAGACACCGGAGCGGAGAACGTGAAATCATTGAAAGAAGTCGTGCCGCAGGGAGTGGGATAAGGTAGAAGGAAGAACTAAGAGAGCAGATTTGATATGAGCGAAGCAACGACAGGAAACGGCAACGGCGCCACAACTGTGTCGGCAGGTAACCGCCAGTCCGGCTCGGACTCGCCTGCGATCGCAGAGGCGCCGAGAGAGAAGTTAACCAAAAAGGCCATCACTGCGGATCACCCTACCTGGTGTCCCGGCTGCGGAGATTTCGCTGTGCTCGCCGCGTTCTACAAGGTGCTTGAGAAGCGCAACGTCGAGCACGAAAAGATCGTTACCCTCGCAGGCATCGGTTGTTCGTCGCGCTTTCCATATTTCGTCAATGGCCACGGCGCGCACTTCATTCATGGCCGCGCCGTTCCGCTCGCATCCGGCATAAGTCTCGCCCGGCCCGATCTGCATGTGTTTCTGTTCGGCGGCGACGGGGATGGGTTCTCCATCGGCGGCAATCATGTCGATCACGGCGGGCGCAAAAACATCAACATGACTTATTTCATCATGGACAACTTCGTCTATGGCCTGACGAAGAAGCAGACTTCGCCGACGTCGCCTATCGGATTCAAGAGCAAGACCGATCCCACCGGCGCGATCGATCAGCCGGTCAATCCGATGAAAAAATTGATCGCTGGCGGGGCGACCTTCATCGCGCGCACTCACGCCGCCAACGTCAATCACATGATCCAGATGATCGAGCGCGCGTTCGATCACCAGGGCTTCAGCGTCATCGAATGCTTGAGCGAATGCGTCGAATTTTTTCCTGACGTGTTCGATCCAGCCAACCCGCGCAAAGGTGGAAGCTTCGAGGTAATCCAGGAAAAGAAATGGGACGGCACCCCCGAGGACGAGTTACGACATGACGTGACGGACGAGCTCGCCGCATACAAGCTTGCGTCGCTCCCTTTCCCGGGCGTCTTCGGCGTGTTTTACGAAACCGATCGCCCTACCAAAAACGCGCTGGAGAAAAAGTGGATTGAAACGACACGGGAAAAGACCGGCGGCGCGTCCGATGTGGAATTGCTCCAGAAGACATTCGACCGAATGAAGTGACAATGGAGCCGAGGGGACACGAGCGACATAGATGGGCAAACCGACAGGTCGAACGGAGCTTTTGGGAAAAGCGACATAGAAGGCAAAGTCGCGAGGGTAGCGGCGAGGAAGCGGGGACGCGACCGAGTTTCAAATGCGCGGGGGCGCATGAGTCAATGCCACAGGCATTGTCATCCTGAGCGCAGTCGAAGGATCTCGCTTTCTTCGCGTAGCACACCCGAGTCTGTCGCCATACCGCAATCTCAATCCAGAACCAGATTGATCACCAGCGCCGAATTGCGTATTAGGAGAACAACTATGATGAAACTGCGTTCGTTGGTTTTAGCTGGATTTCTATCTCTTCCTTTGGCGAGCTCGTTCGCAGAGGTAGATATTTCTGTTGGCTTCGCTCCGCCGGTTCTGCCGGTATATGAGCAACCGCCCTGCCCGGTTGCAGGCTATATCTGGACTCCCGGTTACTGGGGTTATGGTTATGACGTCGGGGATTATTACTGGGTCCCGGGCGTATGGGTGCCACCGCCGTCCGTCGGCCTGCTTTGGACGCCGCCCTGGTGGGGCTGGAACAACGGCATTTACGTGTTTAACCAGGGTTACTGGGGACCAAATGTCGGTTTTTACGGAGGCGTTAACTACGGCTATGGCTACACCGGCAACGGCTACTGGGGCGGCCGATGGCAGGGAAACACTTTCCAGTACAACACCGCTGTGACGCGTGTAAATACGAAGGTTGTCCATAACACCTATGTCAATAAGTCGGTGACCAATCAGCTAAACGCTAACCGCGCCAGCTTTAACGGTCCTAATGGGGTGAAGGCGGAACCGACTGCGGAACAGAAAGCCGCCGCGGCGAACGCTAAGAAAATGCCGCCAACCTCCCAGCAGCTCGCACGTCAGCAAGCGGCAGCGAAGGATCGTAATCTCCAGGCGTCAGTGAACAAGGGCAAACCGAACGCCGACGCGATCAAGACATTCAACAAGAACGAAGGCGTGGGACAAGGCAAAGGCGGAGCCGAAAGACTCGGGGCTGCAGGCGGAGCCGGAGCGGGCAAAGGTGAAAACAAAATCGGGAACGCATCCGAACGTAATCTTCAGGGAGCAGGAAACGGTGGAAACAAACGGGGGGACGTAACTGAACGTCACGCTAAAGGGACAGGTGGTCCTGGAGAACACGGCAACAAGGTCGGAGCGGAAAATCACGGAAACAGAAATGGTGGGGGAAACCAAGGCAAAGCGCATTCCGGCAAAATGGCCGGACTCGGAGCTGGTGCCTCTCACGGGCCCCGTCAGATGACTCCACGGTCGGGCCAGCCGAAGACGGCTGCGCATGGTCCCCAAATGGGAACGCGTAACGCTCAAATGGGAGGGAAGCATCCACAAATGGGAGGTGGAGGTAATCGCCCTGCCCCGAAGGGACAACAGCAGCAAGGCAAGAAGAAAAAGCCAGGCGAACGCTGACGCCGTTAGAGACCACGATTCAGGTGTTGGTGCAGTGGTCCGCCTTAAGTGGATGTCGCCGGCAATCTGATCTGGGGAGCACAGGCTGCTAGCCTGTTCGTTTCGGCTGCCAGCCGAAATGCATTTTCGCCGTGGCGAAGGAGTCTCAGCCGCGTTCCATACTAGAGGCACCAACCCTTAAGCGCGGCGTTAGATCCTCATCGCAGTTGGTCAGACAAACTCTCGCCTCTCCCTTCCCAAAGGCAGAGGGCTGGGGTGAGGGTCCTGTAACGTAAATATTACTTGGAAACTCTCGCGTTTCGTCCGCCAGGGAGTTTAGTAGTTCTTACCCCGTGAAAGAGGAAGCGATCGATACCCATTCCAAGGCGCTTAGGATCAATCTCGATCCGCGCTGGTACGGCACGTT
>JBKPGQ010000020.1:0-4918 GCA_046729455.1 Verrucomicrobiota bacterium | reverse complement strand
ACTCAGTCGCGACAAAGACACAGTCGTCTATTGCCGAATCGGGGAGCGCTCCAGTCACACCTGGTTTGTGCTCACCTACTTGTTAGGCCTGAATAACGTCCGCAACTACGACGGTTCGTGGACTGAATGGGGCAACAAAGTCGGCGCACCGATCGACAAGACTGCGTAAGACAACCTGCAAGCGGAGGCCGACTGGAGCGTGTGCGCGCCCCGAATCGCGTTCAAACGCGGCCGGTTTTTACCAGCAGTTCGTGGATTAGCCGCATTCGCCTTTGCTCTTTGGGACTGGAAATCAACTGCGCAATTGAGCGCCGGATTCGCCGCGTCCAATTCAAGTTCGCCTTCGTACCAGGCACATTGAAGCGGTACTTTCGTGCCAGCAGATCTGTGATCATCACTATGGCAATCCATGCCTCGCTTCTGAAAAGCGCTTCCATGGTCGCCGGGTAGAAATCCTTTTCGAAATCGATCTGGTCGATACCTGGATTGAAACCCGAAAAAACGGCAATCTTCGCCAAATCGAATCGCGACTGTTCCGACGTCGGTGTCAGATGTTCAAAAGCGTCTTCCCATAAAGCGCGGAGCGGTTTGTGATCGTGTGTCGCATAAGTGGTAACAGAAAGCCGCTCGTATTCGCTTCCAGGGATCACGCGTTCACCATGAACTTCCCATTGCGGGATTTTAAATCCGGCAATGCCAAGTGTGCGCAGATTAGGCCGCACGTAATCAGGCACCATGCCGAGGTCTTCGCCGATCACCCGCGTGGCCCCAGCTTCGTCCAGGACAACGCGCAGGTATTCTTCGCCTTCGCGTTTGTTCGCCTCGGAATTTTCGGGGGTTTCGTCGTCACGCGGAACGAAATGTGGTGCGCGGCCGCTAGTTCGTTCGAGCATTTGATTCCAATCGAGGAAAAAAAATTCCTTGTTCTTCCGCGGCCGCCACGGGAAGGCATAGATGCGATAAAATCCAAGCACGTGATCAATGCGAAAAAGATGAAAAATGCGCCGGACAGCACGGACGCGCTGGCGCCACCACTCAAAATTGTCCGCGCGCATTCTGTCCCAGCGATAGAGCGGAATGCCCCAGTTCTGGCCCCATTTTTGCGTGAAAGCGTCGTCTTTGAAGTAAGGCTCGGGAGGCGCTCCGCCGCACCAATCGAGCAGGAATTCATCCGGCCGCGCGAAAACGTCGGCGCTGTAATAACTGACGCCGAATGGAATATCGCCCATCAGTGCCACGCCGCGTTCCTCAGCGTATAATTTGATTGCGCGCCATTGTTGGTGCGCAATCCACTGCACATAACAGAAGAAATTTTGACGGGTTGCCAGCCCTGCTTGTCGATCTTGCGGCAGACCGCGTAACCAGTTTCGCGCTCTTTCTATTGACTGATGGTGCGCCGGCCATCGATTCCAGGCGGCGGAATCCTCATTCTCTTCCATTAGGACGCGGAAAAATGCGTAATCGCGCAGCCATGCGACTTCCTCTTCGCAAAATCTTTCGAAATCCAACTGCCGTCCTTCGCTGGCGTTGGCGGAGAAATTCGCAAACGCTTTCTCTAGGATGCGCCGCTTCAGTTTTTTGACTTGGCGGTATTTCACTTCGCCAAGACGAAGACTGCGAAGGTCGGCGCCAACAACTGCAGCATCAAAGTCTTCGCGTGTTAAATCTGGCGACGAGTTTGGCGCTAAGTGCAACGTGGTTGGCTCGATCGCCATCGCGCTGATCGCGTTGTATGGGCTGTTGTCGGCCCCGGTCTCGTTGATGGGCAGGAGTTGGACAAGCTTGAATCCAATTTGCGCAACCCAATCGATAAATTCCCGGAGGGCGCCGGTGTCACCGATTCCCAAGTCGTCTCTCCCGCGCAACGCAAACAACGGCACGAGAACGCCGGCGATCTTTTGTTCAGGGGAAAGATTCATCATGTCCACACGTCACTTTGTCATGTCGAGCGAAGTCGAGACATCTCTGATTACAAATTCGTTTTATCAAACAGTAAGAGATTCCTCGACTTCGCTGCGCTCCGCTCGGAATGACAATTATCGAATCACCGGCGCTGCACTTGCCAATCTTCTACTAACTCGTTTGGGATTTCTTGGAGAAAACGCGAGGGCCGCTGGAAGACATCGCCGTACCCTCCGCTTAAGCGCATTTGCGGATAAGCGAGATAGAGCTCGTCGCGTGCGCGGGTGATGGCCACATAAAATAGACGCCGTTCTTCCTCGAGCGCTTCGCGGGTATCGAGGGAGCGATTGCTCGGAAACATTCCGTCAGTCAACCAGATCACGAACACGGTGTGAAACTCAAGGCCCTTGGCCTGATGCACTGAAGAAAGGTTGACCGATTCCTTGTCGCTTGCCTGGGTTGTCGCGGATTCCGCATCGACGTTGCTAATCAGCGCTAATTGCGAAAGAAATTCATGCACGTCTTTAAATTGGCGGGCGAAGATTGTCAGCTGGTTTAAATCTTCGCGGCGAAGTTCGTAGTTTGTGAAATTCGCCTTGGCGTAATCATCATAGATGGCTTCGACCACGGACGTAATCATTTCCGATGGCATATTCGGTTGACCAGCTGGAGCGATTTCGTCCAGCGTATGTGCGAGTTGCTCCCACGGCTTCTTTGATTTCGCCGAAACAGACATCGACAATAAGCGCTCACTCCACGAGGAAACTTCGCCTCGTTCGGTCAACGAATTGTCCCAGGTGCGCCAAAGGTTTTCTGCTGTGCGATTGCCAATGCCGGGAAGCAATTTCACCATGCGCTTGAATGCGACTTCGTCGCGGGGATTGGCCACAAAACGGATGAATGAAGTCACGTCCTTAATATGCGCCTGCTCGAAGAATCTGATGCCGCTGGTGATTTGATAAGGGATACCGCGCCGGGAAAGCTCCAGCTGCAGCTCGACTGCATGATAATGAGCGCGGTAGAGCACGGCGATCTCGTTGAGATCGACACCTTCATCGCGCAGTTCCAGAATCCGCTGCGCGATAAATTGTGCTTGCTCGCCGCTGTCGTTCAGCGCCACGAGGGCGGGTTTCAGCGCTTTCGATTCTCGTGTTGCGCTCAGATGTTTTCGGAATTGCTGAACATTTGCGGCAATCGCCGCGTTCGCGACTTCGAGAATTTCTGGCACGCTGCGATAATTCATTTCAATCTTGAACACCTGCGCATCCGGATAACGCTTCGGAAATTCAAGAATGTTTTGAAAATTCGCCCCGCGCCATGAGTAGATCGACTGCGCGTCATCGCCCACCACCATGACGTTGTGATGATCGCGGGCGAGCAGATCAACGAGATCAGCCTGGATTTTGTTAGTATCCTGATATTCGTCGACGAGAATGAACTGGAACTGCCGCCGATAAATCTCGGCGATTCGTTCATGCTGCTGAAACGTCGACAACGTCTTTTGCAGCAAATCGTCGAAATCCATCGAGTTTATCGCCTTCTTCTTTTTTTCGTAGCGCTCTCGAACGTCTTGAATCTTCTCGATTAGCGGCAGGAAATACGGAAACTTTTCCGCAAGCAATTCCTCCAACTGTTTTTCTGTATTGACGACGAAACTGAATATTTCCGCGAGCACATCGCCCTTCGGAAATCGAATCTCCTTCGGGTCGATTCCTGCACTGGCTACGACTGCGTCGATCAATTCTTTTTGATCTTCGCGGTCCATGATGGTAAATCCGCTCGAATAACCTAGCGCACTGCCGTGCCGGCGCAGAATCCGGTTTCCTATTGAGTGGAATGTGCCGCCCCAAAGTCCGCTGGCATCGATCGGCAGCAAATTGGTGACGCGACCGAGCATTTCCCGGGCAGCTTTGTTCGTAAACGTGAGAAGCAGAATGTTTCGCGGGTCGATGCCGTTTTCGAGAAGATAAGCCACGCGATAGGTGAGGGTGCGGGTCTTTCCCGAGCCGGCACCAGCAATCACAAGAAGCGGCCCGGGCGGCGCCGTCACAGCTGCGAGCTGCTGTTCGTTTAGCACGGTCGAGTAATCGATGTGAATCCGGCCATCGCGGGATGCTGGCGCGCGTTGCAGCGTGTATTGACGGGACATGGTGCGATTGCGAAATGCGGATTAACGATTGCGAATTGCAAAGAACCGCAGCAACTATCTCAACGCAAATCTTTGCGCGGTTTATCGGTTGGCGTGCGCCTTCTATTGCACCGTGAACGCCGATGACCCGGCGCGACCATGGTCGTCCAGGGCGGTGAGTTCGTAACTGCCTGGCGCTGCTTTCCATGTAACGACGTCTTGTGGATTTGTCCTGGCAATGAATGTGTTGCCTGCGAACCAATAAATTTCGCGTACATCGGCGTCTGCTTTCGCTCGCAATGCGATCGTGCCTGCCGATGACAGCAGGATTTTGTGTCCCTCAGCCGGTGAAATAATTCGCGGCGCGTTTCCAGTGCGCGCGATCCATTCGGCGGACGTTCCGGGCAAAAAGGGCGGCGGCAATTTTCTCGGCACTCCGGCGCGGCGGAAAATCGACAACAACTCTGTCGGCCAAAATTCGTAAACTTCACGGCGGAGCTCGCGAGTTCCGTCATCTCTTGGCACGCGCAAGCCGCTCGCAGCATCGACGAGCACTTCCTGATGCACATCGCAAAGTTTGATCGGCGAAATGCCCGGAATGAACCACCCCTCAATCTGTTGCGTGCAGTACGGTTCGGGTAAATCACCTGACACCGCGCAAAAGGAGACACGTTTTAAATTTGTACCGGGCGACGGGAGATGCAGCTGGTTAGGTTCGGACCAGCCCGCACGTAAGCTGTCGATTATTTGAAACAAGAGCGGGGCAGCGGCGATTCGCCCGACAAAATTCCCGTTGGCGCGCCCATCAAAATTTCCGATCCAAATCGCAAGCACGTAATGATTGAAGACAGCCACTGACCACGCGTCGCGAAAACCATGAGACGTTCC
>JBKPGQ010000019.1:0-3066 GCA_046729455.1 Verrucomicrobiota bacterium | reverse complement strand
AAGCTATCGTTGCCCATCGTTGGAGGCGCAGGTCGCGGATCTCGCAGACGAGATCACTTATTACAGTCATGACTTGGATGACGCAGTCGATTTTGAAATTCTGAACGCTGCGCAATTGGAAAAAAATGACGTCTGGCGTCGCAGCCTTCGGGCTGTGCTGGCGCGCTACCCTGACGCTCGGGAGCCGGAACTGCACAAGCTAATTATTCGAGACATTATCGACATGGAAGTACGCGATCTAGTTTCGACCAGCGCGAAATCCATCGCAGATGCCGGCGTGCAAAACGCAGACGAAGTGCGTCAGCAATCAGTGCCCCTGATTCGATATAGCGATGATTTGTCCCAAGCGAATCGCGATTTGCGAAAATTCCTGTACCAAAACGTTTATTACGATCCGCGCGTCTCCGAGGTGAATCGCCGCGCATGCGAAATGCTGCGGCAGGTTTTCCAGGCGTATCTGGCGAATCCTGGCAAACTTGGCGAAACGGCGGTGAAACGAATTGAGACCGAGGGATTGCATCGCACTGTCTGCGATTACATCGCGGGAATGACTGACCGGTATTTGATGGAAGAAGGCGCCCGGATTGCAAAGTAGGGGTGGTTCACCGGAACCGCCCCCGGCGCGGGTAATCACGCCATGGAGCGGGCGATTGAGGTCAATCGCCCCTACCTACGCAGCCGCACTTCCGTTTTCTTCGCGAAGATATTGAATCACCAGCCGCAGGCGTTTGTTAATAGATAGTTCTTCGAGGACGCGTTGACGACGAAGGGGATCGCTCACAAATGTTGAGGCCACGAGGTCGGCAAGCAATTCCGGGTCGCTCAAATCAGAAAGATACCGGTCCACTTTAGGAGGAAGCTGCCGTGGTCCATCTCCTTTGAGGTTCGAATAAAGTTCCAGCACTTTCGCAGCCAGCGCTTCGGTTTCCACAGACGTGGTAGAATCGGATTCGAGCGACTCAATCATCGCAATCGGGAACGGCGTTTTCTGCCGGAAAGCGCTAAATCTGACGCGTTCGAGTCCCTGTAGAATCAGGTTCGACGTGCCGTCGCTTCGTTCGACGCAGGCGCGAATCAGCCCAACCGTGGCGATGTGAAAAAAGTCGTCGGTCGAATCCCATTCCACGCAATGCGGTTTGAGCAGCGCCACACAAAACATCCGGTGATGGGCGAGCGCGTGCTTTAACATCTCGCGGTAGCGCGACTCGAAGATATGAAGCGGAAGCAGCGCGTGCGGAAAAAGCAGAGCGCCAGGCAACGGCATTACAGGCACTTGTTTTGGGAGAGTTACAGACGAGGACATGGCGTGTTCTTTTTTGTACGATATGTGCGTTGGAGAAAGAGCAAGCGGGTGCAGGGTAATTCGTGACTCGTTGAAACGTTGAAGCGTTAAAGCGGCAACACAATCCACCGCTTCGACGCTGTAACGCTTTAACCATTCAACGTGGCGGAACCATTCCGAACGCGCGAAGCTGATCAAGCGAGACTTGCCCCTCGATGTCGCTTCGCCCGAGCGCGACATAAACAAGAGCCGATCCACAACAGGCGAGGAGCACACGCGAAGCTGCGCCCAGTTTGCCGATTCCCATCGCGCTCACGGCAACGTCGACGTTCTTGGCCGCGACGAAATCGATCAATCGCGCCAGTTGCGCCGGAGTGTCCGTGCGTGTCGCCAGCTTGAAAATATCCGCGCCATACGTCTTTGCTGCACGCGCTTGAGTTCGCAACCGATCGGGAGACGGGGTGCTTTTCAGGTGGTGAACTGAAATGATTCGCCGGGTGTTCTGCTTTCGGGCCAGCCGAAGCAGCGAACGAAGGAGAGGCGCCGAGCGCAATTCGACGTCGATATAACGAGCCCGGGATAAGAATCGAGCAAGAAGATTGTGCCGTTGTAGCAGGGATAATCGATTTGCGCCGCCTTCCATCGGATGTCGAGCAGTGATGATGAGTGGCGCGCTTAACTTCGAAATTTTGTTGTCCAGTCGGTCAACCGCGCGCACAAGACGATCCAGCCGCAGTTCAAAAAAATCCGGTGGTTTCCCCATTCGAATAGCGAAATCGAGCTCCGCCGGCGACGTGATTACGGCCACTACGCGGGGACGCCGGCAAGACGTTACCAAACTGCGCGCTTTCACATTTAGCGGCCGGCCTTTGGTCCGTAGGGTGAAACCATTCGCTCAACGTACTTGGCGAGAATGTCGAACTCGAGATTCATTAGATCGCCCGCTTGGACCCGGTCCAGATTGGTATGCGCTTTCGTGTGAGGAATGATCCACGTGACGAAACTTTTCGGAAGAACTTCCGCTACGGTAAGACTGACTCCATTGACCGCAATCGAGCCCTTGCTCGCGACGTAATGGACGAATGGCTCAGGCAACTCGATTTCCAATCGAAAATCGGCGCCGCTCTTCTGATAGGCGATGACCGGCGAGACACAATCGATGTGCCCTTGCACGAAATGTCCACCAAAGCGCTCGCTCGCAGCAACAGCGCGTTCAAGATTTACCAGCTGCCTCCCCTGCAAGTCTTTTAGATTTGTGCGAGCAACCGTCTCTTCCAAAAGATCGAAAATCAACGCATCGCCGCGGTGCGAGCTTACGGTGAGGCAACAACCATTAACGGCCAAACTCTCGCCGCGCCGCATCTTTCTAGCGATGCACGGAGCGGCAATTTTCAATTGATTGCCGCTTTTGCTTGTATTCACTGCAATCACGGTGCCAACTTCTTCGATTAAACCGGTGAACACGGAAGTAGCGTAATGGCCGATAGCGAATAGCCAATAGCGAATTGCCGATTGCTGTTGAATGACGAATCGTTGACACTGGCATCATGTTCAAATTTGAAATACTTGATGTGTGGCAAAAGGCTATTGACCTCCCAGATCTCGTTTACTCGGAAACTAAATCATTTCCGTCTGATGAACGATTCGGCCTAACGAATCAGATGAGACGTGCAGCCGTTTCTGTCTCCTCAAACATCGCTGAAGGCAGTGCCCGGATTTCTGACACCGATTTTGCGCGATTTGTGGAAATCGCTACTGGATCACTGTTCGAGGTTGTCTCGGAG
>JBKPGQ010000018.1:0-6900 GCA_046729455.1 Verrucomicrobiota bacterium | reverse complement strand
AGGGATCAAAACTTCGGATTGACAGTAAATTCAGCCATGATCGAGAGATGTCTTAGCTGGCGTCCCGCGCATACCAATCTACTTTTCGCGTCACATACATTACGATCGCCAGCACGATGAAGAGTGCGATCGCGCCCATGAGCAATGCGTAATCCTGCTGCCGCAAAGTGATGTAGAGAAATGTGTAAACTCCTGCCAGACCTGCACCAATCATTAGCGTCCGCGCACCGCCGCCAAGGAAAAATCGGCAGTACCACGTAATCAACGCGGTCGATGCGACCGCCGCGATCAGGTACGCCCAACTGAATCCAATAAATTCCGAGATCGACAATAACAGCAGGTAAAACAAGCAAAGCGCCGCGCCGACCATCAGATATTGAAACGGGTGAATTTTCTGCCGCGCCGTGACTTCAAAGAGAAAGAATGCCGTGAAAACAAGTACGAGAAAGAGTACGCCATATTTGATCGAGCGTTCGACATAACGATAGGCGTCAAGAATCGACAGGAACTGCGCTCCGAACAGGGAATTCGAAACGGACTGCGTTGTGAATCGCTCATTACCCGAACGGCTTGTCCAGGATTGCGGATAATCACGTCCGTAATACGAAACCTTCCATTTCGCATCGAATCCGTCTGAACGCACTGATCGTTCGGCGGGTAAAAACGCACCGCGGAATCCCGGATCGGCCCAGTTTGATTTCAGTGTTACTTCATTTTGCACGCCGAACGGTGCGAAGAAAATTCCCTCGCTGCCGTTGAAATCCAGCGGGATCGAAAACTGAATGTCGGCAGCAATTGGCTTATCGCCGCCGAGCGACGCCGTTGCGCCCGTTGTGTAACCCGGCAGCTGTGATCCGGGTAGCATCGGATGCTTCGCGCCGCCCCAATCGAGCACAATTGCCTCACGTGCACCACGCAAATCGTTAATCGCGATGGTGACAAACGCGTCCTTCCATTGGACGTCCTTTAGGTCGATCTTGAGCGGCCCGAAATCTGGCGGCACAAACTTGCCCGACAGAGTCGTCTGCGCACGATAGACGACCGCATTGTAAATCCCGCGGTGCAACATCTCCGTTTGCGCGTTGCCAGAGATGTTCAAAGTTTCGGGCAGGAAATACGCGTTCCCTGTGCCGGTCTCTTCCACTTCGCGCCGTTCCATCTTTCCATCAGGTGCTGGAACTTCTTTTACTGTCTTAAACTTGTATTGATAGGGAATTCCAAGCACTGGCCCAATCAGATTTTGCTCTCTGCCCCATGACGAGGTGATATCGGCCACCGCCTCATTCCGTCGCTGCAATCGCTCGCTCAACACGCCAGTAATCATCGCCAGTGGGATCAAGAGTACCAGAACCAGCGCACCGACTCCGAGCAGCTTGATTATCGTGCTATAGCGCTTTCCGAATGAAGGCTGCGACTTCGGTAACGGCGGCGGTGCTGTTGAGGCTCCGGGCATGCCGCGATGTTGAAGCAGTGACGTTGATTAGGCAATCAAGTTAATCATCCGCTTGCTGCATTTTCCCAGGCAGCAAACCAGGTCCTCATGAACCCAAAATTCGTTAGGCGCGAGTTCGCCATTGCCGACGAATTCGCGCCGCTTCACGCATGAAACGCGGATTTCGAACTATCTTCGTCGAAGTATTTTTAGTTGGACCCCCTCGCTCAAACAACGACAAGCAATCAATCAAGCGTCTGCCACGCCAGTTAATCAATTCCTGGCTGATGCAGTGTAGTCCAGCGTGTGCGCATAAGGACCGAAAAAGATCGGCGCTCATCGTTGGATTACGGTGGTGTTCCCAGTCGAGAATCTTTATTTTGCGAAGAAGTTTACGCATCGGTTGCGGAACGCGTTCCGATAGCGAGCCAACGTACGCGCCGAGATTAGAATGATGAATAAATCCTTTGCCGCCGATCTTCAGTGTCCTTCCGAGTTCGCTGAGGTAGGCCTCGACGAGTTCGCGCCGTAAATGTACGAACGAGTCGAAACTGAACACGAAGTCGACCGAGGCATCGGGAATCATCGATAACGAGCGGCCATCATTGAGGTAACAGCGCACATGCGACTCAGCCGCGAAACGCCGAGAACATGCTTCGACACATTCACCGGAGGCGTCAACAACCCAGAGTTCGTGACAATAATCTTTAAGATAATGCGTCCATCGCCCAAAGCCGGGCGCGATCTCCAAGATTTTTTCCGTTGGCAGGCAATCTCGAATACGCGGAAGGATGGAGCCGGACCATTGCGCGGAAGAACTGCCCCAGGGCTCGGACCATTCCTCACCTGCATCCTTCCAATCGTACTTCGTTGAATGGCTCGACATGCTTTTTAGGCGGGCCGTGGCTGGGGCCGGAATCGAACCGGCGACACGTGGATTTTCAGTCCACTGCTCTGCCAACTGAGCTACCCAGCCTTTGCAAACGTCCCTCGTCTGAGCGGGCTGCTTACTAAAGCAGAAAACACACAACGCTCAACGTTTGTTCGTCACAGAACTGTGAGCGCCGAAATTTCTACTGTCCCTATAGCGGGATGAGATTCGGCAGACTGTTGAGCTGTACGACTAGTCGCCGACAACACCGGCGAAATACCATTTTCCGTCCTTGCGGAATTCGAAGTAATAGGCATCGTCGCGGGTCATCTTTGTAGGCACGCCTTTGGCGCTCCAAGCCCGATTGATTTTGGCTCCCCCAGCCATGGATTTTCGCAAGTCTCGCCAAGATCCATTCGGTCGGTTTTCATCAATGAATTTGAGCCATGCCTTAGAGGTCAAGCCACCTCCACCGTCGAAGAAATCCGACGGCATCATTCGGAGCAACGCAGCATGATCTTTTTTGTTGATGGCCAATGTGAATTGACGCCAGAAAGTAGCCCACGTTCTTTCAGCCGTCGCAATGCGAGCTGCAGGAGTTTGAGAGAAGGCCCCAAGAACGACGAATAAGATCAGCGGCGCTGCAAGCAAGTAAGATTTTCTAGTCATCGTTTGAAAGTTTCAATCGGAATGTCAATTACAAGCGGCGAACGAGTATTCGGCCCAATAATTGCATCTTTAAAGACATAAAGTTTGGATCTAATCAGCCTGCTTCCTTCGGGAGAGTCCGATAACAGCGGAGTCATGGAAGAATTGTGCTGAATTGTCGGGCTTTCAGGAAGCAGAAGGTTGAACTCAAAACTTGCGCGGCAATTCAACTGCCCTGCGCAACAGTCGCAGGTAATGGTCCCGTGAAATTTCGATACCACCAAATTGTTGCAAGTGTGGGGTGAGCCACTGCGTATCGAGCAACGCGAATTTTCGAGCACGCAAATGCTCTACCAGCGCGACCAGTGCGATTTTCGACGCATCCGTTACGTCGTGGAACATTGATTCGCCAAAAAAAGCGCCACCGACCGCTACGCCGTAGAGTCCGCCAGCAAGCGTGCCTTCCTTCCAGGCTTCGACGGAATGCGCGCAGCCGAACTCATGCAATCGTGTGTAGCTTTCAATAATTTCGAGATTGATCCACGTGTCTTCGCGTTTCGCGCACGCCTCGATAACTTGCGAAAACGCGGTGTCCACCGTCGTTTCAAAAACTTTTTTGCGCACGAGACGCCGCAGCGCGTGTGGCACATGAAAATCCTCCAATGGCAAAATTGCGCGCGGATCGGGCGAAAACCATTGGATTGAGTCGTCCTCCATCGCCATGGGAAAAACACCGAGCCGATAACCCTGCAGCAAGAGTTCGGGGTCGATCATAGCGGACGGAGTTAAAAAGTTAAAACATTAAAGGTTACAACGGAAAAGCACTGACCGTTTTTCACTATTTAACCTTTTAACCAATCACTTGGTGTCATTCCGCAATTGCAATGCCCCACGGCCTTCATAAAATAGGTAGATGAAACGCATGTCGATCTTGCTCGTGATCGCATGCCTGGCCGTGGGTGGCTGCACCGACCCGCTCGAACAACGCAGCTCGCAAGAAGTTCAAGGACAGTTTGAGCGAGGAGTGACCGGCCAGGGAACGCTAGGCCCGTTGGAGCGACCTCCGGGCGATCCAGCTGCAGAGCATGGCGTCCCACAGACTCATCCCTAGCGCGCGCTGAAGATGGCCGACCAATCCACGCACTCAAAAATTCTTATCCTCGACTTCGGCTCGCAGTACACACAAGTCATAGCGCGGCGAATCCGTGAGTGCCAGGTGTATTCTGAGATTATTCGTTTCGACACGTCCGCCCCTGACGTCGCTGCATTGAAACCGAAGGGGCTGATCCTTTCCGGCGGACCCTCCAGTGTTTATGACAAGGGCGCACCGCAAATCGATCCAGAGATTTTTTCGCTAGGCGTTCCTGTGCTGGGAATTTGTTACGGGCTGATGCTGATGGCGCATCATCTTGGCGGACGCGTTGTATTCACGGGACGACGCGAGTACGGGGCGGGCGTCTTGCACGTCAAGGCGGGTTCAGAATTCTTAGACGACTTGGGCGAGCAGCTCGACGTCTGGAACAGCCACGGCGATGAGGTCACGGCGTTGCCGAAAGGCTTTCGCGTCGCTGGAACCACGGAAGGCTGCGACTTCGCAGCGGTGGAAGATCCACAGCGGAAACTGTACGGATTGCAATTTCATCCCGAAGTCGCACACACGCCGCGCGGCAGAGAGATTCTGCAGAATTTTCTGTTTCACATCTGCCACTGCGCGATGGACTGGACAATGGGCTCCTTTATTGAAGAGGCTTGCGCCCGCGTCAGGAAACAAGTCGGCGACCAAAAGGTCGTGCTCGGTTTGAGCGGCGGCGTTGATTCATCAGTGACCGCTGCGCTCCTGCACAAGGCAATTGGCGAACAGCTCACATGCATTTTCGTTAATAACGGGCTCCTCCGCGCCCGAGAAGAAGAAGTGGTGCAGCGCGTTTTCGGCGAGAATTTTCACGTGTGTCTGAAGTACGTGGACGCCAGCGATCGTTTTCTAGCGCTGCTCAAAGGAGTGACCGACCCCGAAACGAAGCGGAAGCTCATCGGAAACGAATTCATCAAAGTATTTCAACACGCCACTGAGGAACTGCTTGAGGAAGAGCAGAGAAACGGCGAGCGCAAGCACGGCGGCTACAAATTTCTAGCACAAGGCACTCTTTATCCCGATGTGATTGAGAGCGTGTCGATCCAGGGTAATCCCGCGCAAGTGATCAAAAGTCATCATAACGTCGGTGGGTTGCCTGAGAAGATGCATTTCGAGCTCGTCGAGCCGGTGCGCCAATTGTTCAAAGACGAAGTGCGCCAGGCGGGATTGCAGCTCGGTTTGCCGAAGGAAATCGTATATCGTCAGCCTTTCCCAGGCCCTGGTCTCGCGGTTCGCATTCTCGGAGAAGTTACACCCGAACGTTTATCAATTCTGCGCGACGCAGACACGATCGTGCAGAGCGAAATGGAAGCGGCCGATTGGTATTACAAAGTCTGGCAATCGTTTGCTGTTTTGCTTCCTGTGCAATCGGTTGGCGTGATGGGCGACCAACGCACCTATGAAAATACTGTCGTGCTTCGCATCGTCGAGAGCCAGGACGGCATGACCGCTGACTGGGTGCGGCTTCCCTACGAATTGCTGGCGCGTATTTCCAGTCGGATCAGCAACGAAGTTAAAGGCGTCAACAGAGTTTGCTACGACATCTCGAGTAAACCACCGAGCACCATCGAGTGGGAGTGAGCCCTCTCGCCGTCTGCCTGCTTACAGCTAGTGTGTGAGTTGCGCCTGCCAGAGCCGCGGCTAAACCTCGATCTCGCTGGGCGACGAAACGCAATGAATTCCTCTTTGCTCGTATCACTCATAATGTTGGTGCCGACAGCCCTAATGTTTTCCGCTTCGGGATCTGGTTTTGTAGGGGAAAGACAGTCTGGTCTTTTCTCCAGCTCGTTGGCGCAGCGTGCCTGGTTGTAGTGGTAATTTGTCATCTTTCCGAGGCACTTCACCTGTTTCCCTGTATGCACTGGGGACTCAAGCATAGCGTTGGTCATTACGTGGATTTCTGGAGTTGTGTTCTGGGTCTCACGTTGTTTCCCGTGGGATATCTGTTTCACGCGCTCACAAGATAAAAGCCCAGATCCAATGAATGGGCCCGTCAAATCTGCTGCGCTACTTAGAGCTGCGTCCCCCGTGCTGCGCAATCCAGACCGATTAAGCGATAATTAATCAATCTGCGCGATCGCATTCATAAACTCGGAGAAATCCTTGCCGTTGCGGGCCGCATGATTGAGCGCGGCAAGGCGGGCATCCATTGCCGCTTCCGGCAGCGCAACGCGATATGATTGTGCTCCGTTTACAAAGACAATTTCGTCCCATTGAATGGAGGAAATCTCGTCGTTAAACCGCGCCACGGCGCGGCCACGGAAAAACGCGCGTGTTGTTTCTGGCGGGCTAAAAATCGCGGTCTTGATTTCCTCCTCGTTCGTGACGCGGCGCATGAGACCTTTGCGCAGCAGCTCATAGTATAATCCGTGATCGAGATCCAGATTGTGATATTCAAGGTCGATGGATTGTAGCCAGGGGTCGCTCCACGAAAGGTGTTCCTCCTCCTGCAACGCATCGAGCAGGAACTTCTTTGCCGACCAGTCGATCCGGTCTCGCGTCGACATAGCATCCCGCTCCAGATCGTTGAGCACATTTTCCCATTCGCGTAATATCCATTGTCGATCTTCGCTCGCGCCGTTGTTCAGTTTGCTCGCAGCTCGCAAATAAATTCGTTGCACATCGATTGCAGAGATCTTGCGCCCATCTTTGAGTTCGATAATCCACTTGTAAGTTTGATCGCGGCTGATCGATTTGTTTGCATCAACCGGTTGCGCGATCTCAAGCTGAGGCGCTTCCCCGCGCTCAACCAAGTCGAGCATCAGAGCCGTGGTCCCAATCTTCATAGCGGTGGCCCATTCGCTCATATTCGAGTCG
>JBKPGQ010000017.1:0-1918 GCA_046729455.1 Verrucomicrobiota bacterium | reverse complement strand
ACACCATGCGAATCGACGATCTGCGGCCCCACATTCTTGCGACGCACAACCGCGGCAAAACGTGGACGGAAATTGCGAATGGAATACCGGCCGGGCAAATCGTCAACGCAGTGCGTGAAGATCAGAAACGGAAAGGCCTTCTGTTCGCCGGAGCGGAAAAAGGCGTTTACGTCTCGTTCGATGACGGTGCGAACTGGGAATCGTTGCGATTGAATCTGCCAGCGAGTTCCGTGCGCGATCTTATGCTCAAGAACGACGATCTCATCGTGGCGACGCATGGTCGCGGGTTCTGGGTCCTCGACAACATCACGCCCCTTCGGGAACTCAACAGGAACAAACGCGAGGATCTGTTGTTCAAACCGCAAACTGCGTTGCGTCTTCGGTCGAACCTGAACACCGACACGCCGTTGCCACCGGACGAACCAGCCGGCGAAAATCCGCCCGATGGCGCGATGATCGATTATTTCCTCTCGAAAGATGCGAGTCGTCCGGTAACAATTGAGATCAAAGACGGCAAAGGCCAGTCCGTTAGAAAATTTTCGAGCGCGGATGCGCCGGTCGCGGCGAACCCGAAGCGGCTCAAGATTCCGAGCTACTGGATTCGACCGCCGCAATCGGTTTCCACGAAAGCAGGTCTGCATCGATTTCTGTGGGACATGCATTACACACCGGTCCCGGATGTAGAACCGGAGTTTCCGATCTCGGCGACATATCGCAACACGCCACCGGCGGCGACGTCACCATGGGCCGTACCCGGCGATTATACGGTTACGTTAACGGTTGACGGCAAAACTTTCAGCCAACCATTCACTGTCGCAATGGATCCGCGCGTTAAAACATCGGCGACCGACCTTCAGGAACAGTTCGATCTCTCATGGAAGTTGTATCAACTGCGGCTCAAGCTGGCGCCGATCGGCAAGAAGTTCGACGACATCGCCGAGCAATTAACGAAGCTCAGAGCACAGGCCGCGGAGCGACCTGACATCACGCAAAAACTGGAGGCCTTTGCACAAACACTGATGAAGTTTGGGCCACCGCATCCGCGGCCAGGCGCTCCACCCTCGCTTTTCGTTTTGGAATCGACGACCCGACTGTTCAACGAGATCGAAGGCGCAGACGCTGCGCCCACAGCCGCGGTCAAGGCCGCGGTCGCGGATCTCCAGACAACAGTCGGACCGATGATGGACGCGTGGCGCAAATTACTCGAATCTGATCTTCCCGCCTTAAATCAGCAATTGAAGCAAGCGGGATTTCTGGAGATCAAAACAGAGGCTAAGTAAGGCCGCAGTCAGAGACAATGGCTACAACGCTGCCTCTGCGTTCGCTATGGCGTGGCAGACTTTTTCTCCAAAAGCGAGAGGTACGCTTCGTAACCTCTGTCTTTCATTTCTTCCACTGGGACAAAATGGAAGGCAGCCGAGTAAACGACGTAACGTTGTCCCGTGGGCGATTGCGGGTCGGGAAACACATAGCCAAGGCGGGCGTTACTTCGCTTGGCGTGGACCTCGGTCCTCTGCATGTCGTGCGAAGTATCCAGGCTCTCGACGAGGAGATCTTTTGAGATCGGCTTGGTGAAGGTGGGGAAGCCGATCCCAGCGTCGAATTTGTCGAGCGAAGTGAAAAGCGGTTCGCCTGTAATGACATCGGCGTAGATGCCGGTCTTCTCGTTATTCCAGAACTGATTTTGGAAAGCCCTTTGTGAGCCACCCTCGCGTACGATAGAATATTCCTCGGCTTTCAATCTTTGTTTCAAGACAACGTCGGTGGGAACCGGACGGTTTGGATCGAAAGTTGTGGTCTCCTTTTTTTCCTTCTGCGCGAGAAAGAAAAAGTAAAGCCCCCCGACGATGAGCGCGACTGCGAGGCCAGCACCTATGTACGTGCTGATCGCCGATCTTTCCTCACTAGTGATTCGGCC
>JBKPGQ010000016.1:0-3348 GCA_046729455.1 Verrucomicrobiota bacterium | reverse complement strand
CCGAACTGGCAAAGAGAAGCTCCACAACGTTTGGTTTACCTCGACCATTTCCAGTCCGAGCTCTTTCCCGACCGAAATCGGCGCGTTGTTATCCTCAGCCAGGTCCTTCCTGCAAACAGCACAATTGGCTACGATGAGCTCTCCTATTTGACCGTGAAGAAGGTGAACGGCAAAGAAATCAAATCGTTAGACGACCTGGCCGAAGCGGTAAAACACCCAATCGAAGGATTCATCAAAGTCGAAACCGAAGAAGATCCAAAGCAGATCGAGCTCGACGCGGCACAAGTCGCCGCCGAAGCGCAAGATCTGCAGGAGAACTACGGTATTTCCGCGCTACATAGACTCAATTGAAACGTGAGACGCGATCGCCTCACTCCCATCGGTGGCGCGTTTCAATCGGGCGAGTCGATCGAAATCGTGCTGGTAATGAATCGCGCTTTCTGCGCTGCCGTTTGGGCCCTCCATAACCTTGGGGCGTTGCCCCAGGCTCAAGATTGAATGCTGCGCCTTGGCGCTAAACACAAACCATCAGTTTGCTCTCCTCCAAGCTGTCGCGGGTTTGAGTTGCTTGCGACGGCATTAAGAAGACCGCAGCGCAAAGAAATACGAACACCGCCGCGGAAGCCGACCATTCCCAAAAGCCGAGATGCCAAAAGACAGAATGGCGAAGGGTGCTGTTGATAGGAATCGACCACGCAGGTTTCAGTCGTGTAAAGATCAGCAAAGATTCACTGACGAAAATCCCGCTCAGCGGCAGCAGCGTCACCAGCGACCATGTCCAGAACAAGCGCCGCTGGAGCATGTTCTTTCTAAATCCTTTCCATGCACACCAGCATGCAGCAAGCATGCCCATGGCCAGGAACCCTGCCGCGGAACGCGCAATGAATTCGTGGAGGCGCCGGACTCCCAGAACGTCGTGCACGTGTTGAGGCACAACAATGCACGCGCAAATCAGCGCAATGATTCCGGCGATCAAAGACCCCCCACTCACGCGCGCGGCGCGCGGCGAGGCGCTCGCTAAATTGCGATGCAGATATCCAGCAAACGGGAGCATCAGCACGGCAGCGAAAATGATTCCGCAAGCCGGCAGCCAATAATGACCGGGATTATCTCTTGGCGAGAGCAAATTGGAAATGACGCGATAACGCCAGTCATAATTTTGAGGAAACGTCCGGGCACTCAGCGCAAGCGTTCCGAAGAAGGTCAGAAAGATCAGAAACAGCAGCGCGATCAAAACTGACTTTCGATACAACATTTGCAGAAAACTTTAGAACTCATCAACTCATCTTTTAAACGGCGCTGTCATGTTGAGTGAAGCGAAACATCTCTGAGTTATCTCCGCGGAGGTCGATCCAGAAATGATCAGAGATTCTTCGCTTTGCTCAGAATGACATTATAAGATGGCTTATAGGCGGTTGTGACGCGTCTATCCTTTGGAGCCGTTAACGATCGACGCCATCGACAGTGACGTCGGCCGTTCGTGGTTTGGCCAAAAACCGTTCCACTTCTTCGTTGTAAGTCTGGAACGGGTCACCCATAACGAGAAAATCGCGGTTATCGCAGGCAATGGAATCCCAGTTAATGACATAGGGCGAATTGCAATCCTGGAAAAAAGCTACCGCTCGAGCGCGACCTGACGCGCGCGTGTTAGCTGGCGGAACATGCGTCGCACTGGGACGCCGGACATTGTTGTTCCACTCCGCAATTCGCTTGCCGGGCGTGACAGCAAAGAACAATCCGCGAAGCGGATCGATGTTGTGATATTCCAGGTCGATGCTTTGCAGCCACGGATCGTCCCAACTCAATCCTTCTGATTCGACGAATGCTTCCAGCAACCATTTCTTCGTAATCCAATCCACCCCGCCGATGAGCGCCTGATGGTTACTTGCAATTGCTTCGAGAACGGATCCCCAGTTTTCCAACAGCCAGTTGGTTTCTGCGTTGCGATTGCGCAGGTGCTTTTGCGCCAGATGATGAAACTCCCACTGCACATCGAGTGCACCAATGGTTTTGCCGTTCTCAAGATGAACAATCCATTGCTGAGTTGGATCCCGCGAGATGTCGCGCGTACTTTGCACGGCATCGGCCAGGACCAGATTTCGCGGTAAACGGCCATCTTCGAGCAGCGACAGGACACAGGCCGTTGTCCCGATCTTTAGCGCCGTGGCGTAGGGACTCATGTTGGAATCACCGATGAGCAAGTGGAGCCGCCGATATTTTCGGTAATCGGCTAGCGGCTCGTCGCGTGCGTTAATAATGGCGCGATTGAATTGCACCCACTGATAGATGTCGTTCACGATATGATCAGCGCGCTGGCTGAGCTGGAAATTGACCTGTGTTTCCGGTTGCGGCGGCTCGAAATCGAACGCCAGTGGATTGGACTGTCCGACGCGGCCAGCGCCGGTAAAGATTTGCCGGGTCGCCAGGAAAGTAAGCAGCGTTCCGAGAATTGGCGGTGTGAATTGCGCCTCGCGCTTCATCAGATAATTCTCGTGACAACCAAACGTGGCGCCGGTGTGGTGATCGACATTATTTTTGATAAATGAGACGCGATCCTGGGCGCCCAGAGCAATCAGTGACGATTGCAGCAAATCGTCTCCGGCCAATTCATAAGCTACCAGATCGTGCAGGTGCAAACATTCCGGCGATGCGTACTCGATGTGTCCCATATCGAGATACAGACGCCCGCCGTTGCGAAGAAAACCTCCGTTACCTGGTGGCTCTTCGTAGTCGCGGTAATGAAGATCGATGGTGCCGGCCTCGGCGTTCCGGAAAAGATGGTTTTTTACCTTCGCCGGCCAGAGCTCGGAATTAACGTTCGGCTCTTCTTCGCTCAAAAGGCAGCCGTATTCGGTTTCAATTCCAACGATCCGGTCCATTGAAGCAATTTAACGACTTAACGAGTGAGTGATTTAACGAATCGAAATCACTTAATCACTGAATCGCTAAATCGCTAAATATTTTCGTGCTCTTGAACGGCGCCGGAAAAAGCCCAAACTTTTTTCATGGCAGCCGTTGCCCTCCGCAGCCCATCCGAAAAAGTGGGCGGTCTTTTTTATTTCGGCCGGATGCTGGACAAAATCCGGTTGCATGCTAAAGGCGAATTGCCTCCGGACTATCACGCGAACCTTGGACGAGGATTCGATGAAAAGTGTACGAACCTTCTCCGGATCAATTACGACCAATTAGTGGAACGTGCGAAACGCGGCGGAACGGACGAGGAGATTCTGCAATGGTGTTTTGAAAATGGGCGCAAACCGAATGAAAACGACGTTTACGTTTGGAACGAATTCATGCGTAAGCGCGGCTGGAACGACGAAGTTTCCGAAATATTGCAGCGCCGCAAAA
>JBKPGQ010000015.1:0-3928 GCA_046729455.1 Verrucomicrobiota bacterium | reverse complement strand
AGCGGAACGGCTTCCGATGATCCAAGCGATTTATCCCAACGCGCGTATTGAGCCTGAATTGATTGTTCCCGACTCTGTGCGGGGAAAAACCTGGGAACGCGCAAACGCCCTTCGCGAAGTGGTTCGCGGTCGACTGGAAGTTTGCGGACCGATCACCGTGGGTGAGCTGTCAGATACATTGATTTTGCCACGCTCAGACGTCGACGCGGCATTACTGGCGCTCGAAGCCGAAGGATTTGTGTTGCGCGGAAAGTTTCGTCCGCGCGCAACCGACCAGGAATGGTGCGATCGTCGGTTACTCGCGCGAATTCATCGGCTCACGATCAATCGGTTGCGCGCGGAGATTCAGCCGGTCTCACCACAGGATTTTTATCGATTTCTCTTCGCGTGGCAGCGCGCTGACCGGGAACGTCGTGTCGAAGGCCTTCCAGGTCTGCAATCTGTTCTCGAGCAGCTCGACGGATGCGAGCTGCCGTTGGCTGCGTGGGAATCCACGGTCCTCGCCGCGCGTGTTGCCGACTACGATCCTGAATGGCTCGATCGCCTTTGTTTTTCCGGGCGGATTGGCTGGGGACGTTTGAGCGCTCCGCAAAATCCAAACACCCGCACGAACGCTCCATTGCGAACCAGCCCCATTGCGCTTTATCAACGCGAGAACCTCCAGCATTGGCTGGTGCTGACCCAGGCGAATTCGCCGATGCAACTTTCCGTCGCTGGCCGAACTCTGTTCGATACGCTTGCAGACGGCGGAGCGCTTTTTTTTACCGAACTGGTGCGTCGCAGCGGACTACTGCCTTCTCAAGTTGAAGAAGCTTTGTCGCAACTTGCCGCACTCGGCCTGGTCACTTCGGATAGCTTCGATGGATTGCGAGCTCTTCTGGTGCCGTCAAATAAACGTCCCACGTTTGGTAGAAACACTGGGAAACGGCGACGCAAAACAAATCTCGCCAGCATCGAATTTGCCGGACGTTGGTCGTTGCTGAGAACTGACGTTGCCGCGCAGCCATCGGGGAATGGATCGGAAAACTCAGCGCGCGACGCGGCTGTTGAAAAATTTGCGCGAGTGTTGCTGCATCGATACGGCGTCGTGTTTCGACGTCTGCTTGAGCGCGAGAGTTTCCCAGTTACGTGGTACCAGCTCGGACGAATTTATCGCCGATGGGAAGCGCGCGGCGAGATTCGCGGTGGCTATTTTGTGGGAGGAATCGGCGGCGAACAATTTGCCCTGCCTGAGGCCATCGGCCTGCTGCGTTCTATTCGCAAGTCGCAGCCAACTGGCGAACTGATCACATTGAGTGGTGCGGATCCGCTGAATTTGCAGGGCGTTCTGACGCCAGGAGCGCGAATCGCGGCGCTCACCGCAAATCGCATTTTATTTTTGGCTGGATTGCCGATAGCCGCGCTGGAGGCAGGCGAGATTCGCAAACTCGCGGATGCGCCGGTTGCTGATTTCCAAATTGAGACAGCTCTTAAAGTCGGAAAACTGCGGCCATCATTGCGGCCGTATTACAAGTGACAAGCGGCGCAGCCCTGTAGCCGCTTCGCCGTGCGAAGCGTAACCTGAGTGTTTGCCAGGAAGGCGTCACGCGTCTCACAGAGACGCGGCAACAACTATTTCTTGACGATCTCGGCGTTCTCGATCATGGCCATGCCGCCGCGCTCGGCTAGTTTTCCCTTCACGGTGATGTTTTTACCGCAGTATTCGGCGAGTTGATCGTTGATTGGCTTATGTTCGCCAACAACGAGATAGGCTTTACCCTCGCTGACGATACCGACTGGTCCACCACTCTTGATGCACTTTGCCCCGCAGGACTGGCCATGTTTTTCGCCGACGGCATTATGATCGACATAGCACATCATATCCACCACCTCGCCGGTCACTTCTTTTGAAGCGGCGGCGTCGCCGCCATGCTCGTGTTCCTGCGCCATTGCCAGCGGCGCGCATGCCAGAGCTGCGATGAAAGTCGCAGTCACTGCGACCTTCAAAACAGTAGGTTTATTTGTTGAATTGAACATGAAACAAATGTGGCCCGCTCGGAGCGTCGGTCAACGTGCGGGTGAATCGACAATGTTGGTTTAGCGCGCTCGGCGAGCGCGCTCTACCTTTGTTTTTCGATCAAATCTGCGAACTGATCGAAGAAGTACGATGCATCATGCGGACCGGGTGCAGCTTCGGGATGATACTGTACGCTGAATATCGGCAGTTCCTTGTGCCGCATTCCCTCCACGGTGCCGTCGTTCAAATTTATGTGCGTTACTTCCACATTTGACGGCAGGGATTTCGGATCGACGGCAAATCCGTGATTTTGCGCGGTGATTGCCACTTTACCGTTGCTTAAATCTTTGACCGGTTGGTTCGCGCCGTGATGTCCGAATTTTAGTTTGTACGTCGAGCCGCCGAACGCGAATCCAAGAATCTGATGACCGAGACAAATCCCGAAAATCGGCTTCCTGCCCATTAAATCACGCGTTGCCTTGTGCGCGTAAGGAAGGGCCGCGGGATCGCCTGGTCCGTTGGAAAGAAAAACGCCATCCGGATTTAGCGCGAGCACTTCTTCCGCGGTTGTGGTTGCTGGCACAACCGTGACACGAAAACCTTTCTGCCGCAGAAGGCGCAGAATATTTTCTTTGATTCCATAATCGTAGGCGACGACGCGAAACCGGACAGGTGGAAGGCTGGGTTTGATTCCACCATTACTGGATTTGATTGACCACGGCTCACTCAGCTTGTCCTCGGGGTCCCATTGATAAATTTCGCGCGCTGAAACTTCGCGAACATAATCCATGCCGATGACGCCCTCGCCTTTGATCGCCGCCTCCGTTGCTTCCGCTGGCGACATTTCTTCCGTCGTCAAACAAGCTTTCATCGCCCCGCGGGTGCGCAGGTGCCGGGTCAACGCGCGGGTATCAATTCTCTGCGCGCCCGGGATGTTCCATTTTTTTAAATATTCGTCGAGTGACATTTCCGAGCGCCAGTTGCTCGGGACTTCGCTTAGTTCTTCGATAACAAAGCCGCGCACATGCGGCGACCGGCTTTCCTGGTCGAGCGAATTCGTGCCGTAATTACCGATCAACGGATAAGTCATCGCCACGATCTGCCCGCAATAGGAAGGATCGGTCAACACCTCCTGATAACCGGTCATGGCGGTGTTGAAACAAGCTTCGCCTACACAGGTGCCGGTTGCGCCAAATGATTCGCCCTCGAAAAATCGATCGTCTTCGAGAGCTAACAGGGCGCGCATGTCACTGCGCACTGTCGATCTTCGCGCGCTATTTTCAAATCAGTTGAAACACTGAATGCCGAAATGAAAAACCCGGATCGAAAATTTCGATCCGGGTTTTTTTGAAATGTTACCCCGCTGATGCCGTTTAGGCGGATCTCCCGTTCCCTTTTCGTAACGGGTGGATGACCGTCGCCGCAGCGTCTGACTTCCAATAAAGGCCTGCCATCTTCTCCGAGCGACTCAGCCTCCTTAGGTTAACCAAATATCGGTTCGGGAATCCCACCTGCAATCTCGAACATCGCAGGGTAAAGTTCGAAACCACCCGCGACTGGTGAGAGCCGCTGGTTGAGAGTTGAGAGAAAAGCACTGGTTTTCTTCCCAACCCTCAACAAACGACTCTCAGTTTTCAAAGAACTATTCCCGCAATTCTGCGCCGAGGTCGCTTCGCAATCGCTCGCGAATTTTCGCATGCGCTGCATTTACTTCCTCACTTGTCAGTGTGCGACTCCGGTCGCGATATGTCAATCGATATGCGAGCGACTTTTTGCCTTCACCGATTTCAGTGCCGGCGAAGAGATCAAAAAATTCAACTCGTTCTAACAACGGTTCCGTTGGATGGAAAATCACTTCCAATATTTTTTCGTGGGTCAAATCTTCGACAACAATCATCGCAATGTCGCGCGAGATAGCAGGAAATTTCCCAA
>JBKPGQ010000014.1:0-2551 GCA_046729455.1 Verrucomicrobiota bacterium | reverse complement strand
TTTTCGAGATTGACCCCAGACCAGATCGAGGAGCGCATTAGTGGAAATCCGCGGTTGCAACCAGAAGTCGCTTATGAATGGTCCTATGGGATCGTTTACAGTCCGAAATGGCTAAAGGGCCTTACTGTGAGCGCCGACTGGTGGCACATTGATCTGCGATCGCTGATATCATCCCTGGGCGCGCAATTTATTATTGAGAGTAATCCGCCGCCCGCACCACCTGCGGTCCAGAACGGGCCGTTGGTATTTCGCGCGCCCAGCGGAATTCCCGGCGTGGTTGGTCCAGTGACCGTGGTTATCGACCCAAATGAAAATCTTTCTGGCGCGATCTTCGAAGGTCTCGACTATGAAGCAATCTATATTCTGGATTCTTCGATTTTTGGCCACGGAGATTACGGGCGGCTAACATTCACAGTGAATGGCACATGGCTCTCCCGGGCCGAGTTGCAGGTTAACGCTAACAGCAAACGATTTGGAATCGCAGGCGAGTTTTTACCGGCGGGATTCACCCTGACGAGCTCGCTGCCATGGAACCGCGCTAATTTTAGCCTTTACTACAATGGCCCAGTCGATACATGGATGCAGGGGTTTGATATTGGCGCGGTGGTCCACTGGATTAGCCAATACGAGGACGACAATGTTAGTCTATCGGGGTCTCAATCCGCTCCCATTAAGTTGCAAACGCCTAGAACCCAGGGCCCGTTCTTGACACTTACTGGTGAGCCGAACCCCGATGTAGGCCTTCAATCTCCCCGCGCGCGGAAAGTGGCTGCATGGACTACGCTCGACTTGATCGCGTCGTACAAGTTCAATCTACCGCCAGCTGCGTCGGCTGAGGTGCCGGGCTTTGCGAAAGACGGCGGTAAGAACGTAAAGATGAAGGACGACAAAGAAAAAAATATCACACCGGTTTCCACTGCTGAGTACAACCCGTGTGGATGGCGCGCTTGGTTGAATAACACGACGCTTACGCTTGGATTGCAGAACGTGTTCGATTTCGATCCACCGTTTGTGGCCGGCAGTTTCGAGAACGGCTACGATGAGTCGCTTGCCACCATCAAAGGCCGGTTCTGGTACGTCCAGCTGAAGAAGAGATTCTAAGTTGCAGTCCTACTTCGAAACTGTTTCCTTCGGCGCGAGGGAGGCGACGATTTTTTCGAAGCGTGGATCGCCGCGCAACGGATCCCACAACGACATCAGTTTCAATTGGCCGTAAGTGAGGTGAAGACCACTGGGGCCACGGACGGCGGTGGCAAGCTGTTCGCAGGCGAGATCTTTCTCACCAACCCAGGCAGCAATAATCGCCAAATATTCGACCATGTGGAGGCCATTGATTGAGTCTTTTTCCACGGGAAGAAGCTCGACCGCGCGCCGTCCTTCGCGCAAGGCGTCCTCCTTCCGTCCGAGAGCGGCGTCGATCACACCGAGCACGCACCATGCTGGGCCGTAATCTGGTTGAGCTTGTACGATTTTCTCCTGCTCCGCGCGCGCAGCACTAAAAGCCAACTGCGCCTTTTGCTCGTCCTTTGCCATGCGCGCGATAACGCCTTCGGCGAAAGGACGCGTGAAATTAACAGCGTCCAGGCCTAACGGGGTTTCGTCGGACGCGAGCAAGGCGTCCTTAGCAGCAGCGACGTCGCGTTCGGCCAGTGCGCAAAACAGCCACTCACGGGCAATCTGCGGCATGGCAGCCGGATTTGCCGCCCGGATTTCGTCAATCAATTGATGCAACGGTCTGGTATCAGCTTTCCAATTCACTTCCACGGATGCGCGCGGCGCTTTTACCTGAACATCATTTGGCTCGATAGCCAATATGCGATCGAAGTTCGATTTTTGTTCAGCATAACGCCGGAGGTATCCGTAACTATCTCCGATGTTGTCGAGCGTGCTGACGTTGCGCGGGTCGAGCTCAAGTGCCCGCTCGAGATTTCGAGTGGACTCTTCCCAATGCCTCTGACGCCTTTGGATGAAACCCGTTACTCGAAATATCCGCGGATCGTTGGGCAGCGTCTGGCGAGCAACTTCCAGTTCAGCCAGAGCGCCATCGTAATCGAGGTATCCATCATAAAGATGATACGCCCGCGCGAGGTGTGCTTCGCCGGTATTTGGACGGATGCGGAATGCTTCCTGAACGGCTGCTTCTGCTGCCGCCAGCCGCGCAGGAGTATGGTCCAAGCCAAAGAAGTAAAGCTGGTCATGATGCACGGCGAGCTCGCAATACGCTTCGAAAAACTGCGGATCGCGCGCCACAGCCTGGTTGAGCAGATCGATTGCCTGCCGCGCCGAATCGGCGCCGATGGCACGCGGTGTTTTCTTTAAACTAATGGCGCGCGAGTAGAGCTCGAAAGCGACGAGATCGGTGGTGGGCTTTTCCTCAATAGCCAGTCTCTTAGCAGATGTGACTTTGGCGTTCAGTCGGTCGGCGACTTTTTGCGCAATCTCGCTTTGGACGGCGAACAGATCGTTCGAATCGCGGTCGTATTGCTCGGCCCAGACGTGCGTATCAGTGCGCGTGTCGATCAACTGCGCGTTGAGACGAAGATGCGTGCCG
>JBKPGQ010000013.1:0-1830 GCA_046729455.1 Verrucomicrobiota bacterium | reverse complement strand
AGGCGGTCGCAGACGAGTATCCAAATTGCGAATGCATCGTGGGAGCAGTTAACGATCGCCCCGAAGGCTACGACTATTCGACACGTATCCGTTTTGAGATCGACGAAAAGGAGATCGACTCGTACCGGCGCGCGGCCGATTTCTTAAACATTAACAACGTCGAAGTCGTTTCGGTTCAACACGAGTTTGGTATTTATGGCGGGCCGGCTGGAAGTCACTTGCTAGCTTTGCTGCGCGATCTGCATATGCCCGTGGTGACAACGCTGCACACTGTGCTGCGCGAACCTAACGAGTCGCAAAGATTTGTTATGGACCAGCTCGATGCGCTCTCGAATCGTTTTATCGTGATGGCTGAACGTGGGCGAGGATTGTTGAAGGAAGTCTATGGCGTTTCGCCCGAGAAGATCGATCTCATCCCGCACGGCGTGCCTGACGTGCAGTTCATCGATCCGACCTTCCACAAGGATCAGTTCGGCGTGGAGGGTAAGACGATGCTGCTTACCTTTGGACTTCTTTCGCCTAACAAAGGCATCGAGTATGTAATCGAGGCGTTACCGGAAATTCTCAAGGAGCACCGGAATGTCGTTTACATTGTCCTTGGCGCGACACATCCCAATCTTCTTTCGCGGGAAGGCGAGTCTTATCGGTTAAAGCTTGAGCGTCTGGCTGAAGATCGAGGCGTGACCGCCAATGTCATTTTCTATAATCGCTTCGTGACCTTGGAGGAACTAACGGATTTTATCGGCGCAGCCGACATTTACGTCACCCCGTATCTTAACGAAGCGCAAATCACTTCCGGCACCCTGGCTTATGCTTTCGGCGCAGGTAAGGCTGTGATTTCCACTCCTTATCTCTACGCGCAGGAATTACTCGCGCAGGAGCGCGGCATTCTTGTGCCTTTTCGGGACAGCAATGCTATTGCCGAAGGAGTAACTCGATTCCTATCCGATCCTGCACTGATGGCGGGAATGCGAAAACGCGCATGGAAACTCGGACGCGAAATGATCTGGCCGGTAGTAGCCAGCCGCTATATGGAAAGTTTTCAACGCGCGCGCGTGCGTTTGACTGTTCCGCCACGCAAGGCCTTTGCCATTCGAACTTTGGAAAATCGTCCCTATGAATTTCCGCCGCTAAAACTCGATCACCTTTTTCGGATGACCGATAACACCGGAATTTTCCAGCATGCTATTTTCAACGTGCCAAATTACCGGGAAGGGTATTGCACCGATGACAATGCCCGCGCTTTTATCCTGACTCTGCTACTTCCGGAGATGACCAGTCGTGTGGCGCAACGGGATGTTGAACGCCTGGCCAGCACTTATCTTTCGTTCTTATGGGATGCATTCGATCAGGAAACGAAGCGGTTTCGGAATTTTATGAGTCATAGGCGGGAATGGCTGGAAGAGGTGGGTTCGGAGGACAGTCACGCGCGAGCGCTTTGGGCTGTGGGAGTGGCGCTTGGGCGATCAAGAAATGACGGTCATCGCAATCTTTGTGCGCTCTTATTCCAAAGGGGTTTGCCGGTTGTAGAGCAGTTTACTTCTCCGCGCGCCTGGGCTTTCGTCCTGCTCGCAATGCAGGAATACCTGCGCAGCTTCTCCGGCGACCGGATGGTGAATCAGCTGCGTGACCTGCTCAGCACGCGACTGCTCGAGTTGTTTCAAGCTAACAGTTCGAAGGAATGGCAATGGTTCGAGCCCGTCGCCACCTACGACAATGCAAAGCTTTCGCATGCAATGATCCTGAGTGGCCATTGGACTTCGCGTGGCGAGGTATTCCAGGCAGGTTTGCAATCGCTCCGCTGGCTGGTGGAAACGCAAAGGGCGAAGA
>JBKPGQ010000012.1:0-8746 GCA_046729455.1 Verrucomicrobiota bacterium | reverse complement strand
CCACTCACAGAAGGTAGCGCCATCTCCGTCCTGAAGACCTTCATCGAAAACGAAAACATCCAGTTCAAAGAGCTAAACCTTCTCGATCTGGATGCGATTCCCGAGGACATAAAAACCGTCATGATCATAGGGCCGCAATACGATTTTTCAGACCGCGAAATGAAAGTGCTGCGCAACTTCTGGGATAAACAGGGACGGATTTTGCTTCTTCTCGATCCAGCGGCGAAGACGCCGAAGTTAGACGGCTTCGTCAACGAGCTGGGCGTCAAAGTGAATGACGACAGATTGATGGTTTTTCTGCGGACTGGGATCCAGGAGTTGGCACTCACAAGAGATGTGCAGGCGCGCTTCCTCGGTGACAGCCCAATCACAAAACGACTAGCTGATGTGCGGGCGCTCTTTTTGGGCGGCACTTCTTCGCTCACGCTTGAGCCTGAACGCGTCCGTGCTGCCAACATCCGGCTCGAGGCGCTGATCCAGGCGGAAAAAGGTTATTTTGCCGAGACCGATTATAACACGGAAGATCAAGCAAAACTGCAGGCTGATGCCAAACGGGACAGTAATACGTCACTAATAATAGGTGCGGCCATTGAAAAAGGTGGCAGCGCCGATGAACGGGTGCAGGTAAACTCGTCGCGCCTAGTAGCCGTTAGCAATGCGACCTTTGTTCAAGACAATGCAATTACGCAAGACCAGCAGGGACTCGATTTCATTTCTGGCAGTGTGAACTGGTTACTGAGCCGCGAACAGTTGATCGGTATCGCACCAAAAGTTTCAAAGCCTCTGACCTTCAGTCTGAATGGAGACGCGTTGGCTCGTCTGCGCTGGATCGTTCTCGTTTTCATGCCGTTGATCCCGGCAGTGATCGGAACGGTGGTTTGGTGGCAACGGCGCGTGTAAGCCTTTGCTGTCATGTTGAGCGAAGCGAAACATCTCTGGCTATTGTTTGGCCGCGCCGCCAAGGAGAATGATTCGAGATTCTTCGCTTCGCTCAGAATGACAAGAATCGAATCATGAATTGGAGAACCACTCTAATCCTCGCTGTCGTTGTGCTCGGTGTGTTCGCTTACCTCAGGTTCTTTGAGATGAAACAGCCGAGCACGGAGGAAGCGAGGCGGCAGGCGCAGAACGTGGTGAATTTGGATCGAAACAAGATCGATGGCGTAATCATTCAAAATGGCGACGAAAAGATAGAAATACGGCGGCGCGACAATAAATGGCGACTCGAAACGCCATTCAAAGACCAAGCAGATGCTGCCTTGGTCGAAAATTTGTTGTCGGATTTGGAGACCTGGCAGAAAGAGGGAACAATTCCGGCGAAAGATATCGACGCCGATAAGAGTAAGCTGAATGAATACGGCCTGAACCGGCCAAAGCTTAAGCTAAAATTAATCGGCTCCGACAGGCCACCTGAAATCTTGTTTGGAAAAGACGCCGCGTTGGAAGGCAGGATGTATGTCCGCTTTGAAAATTCCAAGGAGACGTTTCTCGCCAAAGAATCGGTCAAGAAAGACATCGACAAAAAGGCGGAGGAATTCCGCGACAAAAAATTAACTGATCTGACCACTGCGCAGGTGCGCCGCATCGCGTTAAAGACGCCTGCTGGTGAGATGGAGTTGCAGAAGAAGGACGATCATTGGGACATCGTGAAACCACTCCGTGCGCGGGCGGACGACGAGAAAGTCGGCGATCTGATTGCGCAAGTCACAACGGCGCGCATTCAACAATTTGTGGCCGACGATCACGGTGACCTGCGACCTTATGGACTAGCAGAGCCACGCGGGTCGGTCACGTTATTTAGCCAGGAAGGGAAAAAAGACCAAAAGGTTGAGATTGCTGACTCGATTAAAATCTTTGGTCAGGAAGACAAAGGTCAAATGTTGCAAATCGGCAGCGCGCCGGAAAAGGAAAAGGACCAGATTTATGTGCGGTTTGCTCCTCGCGGATCTGTTTACACATTGCCGAGGAAGGTTGAAGAGGTCCTCAACACTAAGCCAGCGGATCTGCGTGACTATCACCTGGTTCGGATCGATACAAACGTTCTCGATCGGATCACGATCGATGTTCCGGGTAAAGGTAAGACCGTTCTTGCGCGCAAGGATGGAAATTGGACCATCGCCAGCAGAAATAATGCGCCTGCAGATTCGGGCGCCGTCCGCCGCTTAATTGACACGTTGCAAAACCAGCGGGTGACAAGTTTCGTGGAAGACGTCGCTTCGAATCTGCCAAAATACGGCCTGGACAAACCGCGTCTGCAATTGACGTTCAGCTCGTTCGCATCGGAGAACACCGCCGAGACTAAGGCGGGTGAGCAACCGTTTGCTACACTCGCCTTTGGGAAAGAAGACGGAGACAATGTTTATGCGCGACTTACAGATGAGCCGTTTGTCGTAGCAGTGCGTCGTGGCTTGCTGGGCCAGATCTCAACCGATCCTTTGCAATGGCAGGAGTTATCGATCTTTAAGTTTAAACCTGATCAAATTCATCGTCTGAACATAACGACGGACAAAGAGCTCTCGCTGGAACGCGGCGAAAATAACCAGTGGCATTGGCTGAAAGGCAGTGGTGAGATCGATAGGACAAACGTGCAGTCGCTTCTCAACACGTTGTCGAGCTTGCATGCGCTGCGTTGGCTCGGAGCAACGAAGCCTCAAGATGGCTTCGAAAAGCCGCAGCTTACTCTTGCATTCACAACTTCGCCTGACAATAAGGCACCACATAAGCTGATCATTGGCGCCCCGGCCAGTAACGGAACATGGTGCGCGCATGTAGATGGACGCGAAGGCACGTTTGTGATTAGCAATTCGGATTTGAATACCTTGAGGTTACCGCTTGTGGCTCAACCATCGCCAGCGCCAAGTCTGACGCCCAGCGTTACGCCCTGATCCGCTCTGGTCATTCCGAGCGAAGTCGAGGAATCCCGTAGGCGTGAGCTTGAAGGGTCCAACGCGATATCTTCGACTCCGCTTCGCTCCGCTCAGGATAACGCGGGTCGTCATTTCTGTGCCGTGTAAATCGTCGCGATTCCGTAACTCAACGGCTGAAGCGCCGCGCGTCGAAAGCCGCTCGCTTCGATTAAATCGACCATTGCACGGCCGTTGGGAAATTCTTCGATCGAATTCCCGAGATAGTCGTAGGCGCTTTTTCTTCTCGTCAAAAGAGAGCCCAGCAATGGCAAGCAGCGATGCAAATAGAAACGATAGATGGTACGCACAATCGATTTTGTTGGCAGTGAGAACTCAAGTACTAACAAATGGCCGTCTCGCCTAAGCACCCGCGACATCTCAGCCAGCGCGCCTCTCCAATTCTCCATGTTACGCAAGCCGAAAGCGATGGTAACGCAATCAAATGAAGCATCGGGGAATGGCAGCTTCATGGCATCGGCAAGGACTGTTTGGCGCACCCCTTTTCTCTGCGCCAGCTCCAGCATTTCAGGCACGAAATCCACGCCTGTGACTTCCGCATCCGGCAGCCTCTTCTGCAACGCAAGTGCCAAATCTCCTGTGCCAGTAGCAAGATCGACAATCTTGTCGGGGCGCCAGGTGACCACTATGTCGGCAGCGCGCCTTCGCCAATAAAAATCGATCCCGCAGCTAAGCGTGTGATTAGCCAGATCGTACCGTCTGGCAATGGCGCCAAACATCTGCCGAACTCGCGTGGGCTCTGTTGCGATACCAGATCTTGTCATTCGAAGGTGGATAAAACGTCAGCTCACGATTCTACGATAACTGACTTCTTGTTTACCACATGGATGTAACTAATACGTGAAAACCACGTATCAGTAATGTTAGGCATGAAGTTTGTTATAAAAAAGGATTGCGAATGCCGCAAACCCCGGCTATGTCACAGACATGGATATATCTGTTAAAGCTTTAGAAGAAGCAGTTTCAATACGCCGGCAAATTGATAATCTGGAAAGACGACTTTCCTCAATCCTGGGAGGTGCGCCTGCCAGACCCGCAGCAGCCGCCACACAAGCAGCGCGTTACTTTTCGCCTTCAACGCGAGCCAAGCTTTCAGCCGCGGCTAGGGCTCGCTGGGCAAGACTAAAGGGCGGGACTAAACCAGCCCCTACCAAGAAAAAAGGTGCACTTACGGCGGCTGGTCGGAGAAAGCTGTCTGAGTTAATGAAGGCCCGCTGGGCGGCAAGAAGAAAGTCCGCAGGAACAAAAGCAGCACCATCAGCCAAGAAGGGCGGCCTCACACCTGCCGGTCGAAGAAGGCTCTCGCAGTTGATGAAGGCTCGCTGGGCGGCGCGACGGAAAGCGGCGCGCAGATAACCGATTAATACAATCGGAATCGGCGGCTTGCCGATAGTTTCCGCTTCGAAATAAGATCGCTGCGGATACCCAAGCACTGCTCGCGAGAGGACTCGAACCTCCACGGGTTTCCCCATACGGTCCTGAGCCGTACGCGTCTGCCAATTCCGCCACGCGAGCAAAAAACCAGTGGCCCTTACAATGCTCGCGGGCCAGTCGCCTGCAAGGGCAAACCGAGGCAACGCAAAGGACGAACGCTAGAGATTCGGAAGTTAGCCCGAACGTTTCTTCCGTGCGCGAACTTCCAACTGGTGCGCTTTACGTACCTGGCCAAGCGAGCGCAAAAGATCGGCATAATTGGATACGACAATCTCGTAATCCTTCAAGGGTCTATCCTTCACCTGTTCCCAAATCTTGAGAGAAGCCTGATAAAGCTCTGCCGCCTTGGCGTAATCGCCGCGCGAATGATAGACAACCGCCAGGTTGCATTTTGACTGCGCAATGTCGGCAAGCGGAGGCGGGTTTAAATTCTCGCGAATAGCCAGCGCACGAAGATGTATTTTCTCAGCCTCAGTGAAACGGCGTTCGTTCGTGTAAAACACGGCGAGGTTATTCAGCACTGACGCAACATCGGCATGGTCCGGCCCGAGTTGTTTCTCGTAAATCTGCAATGCGCGCAGGTAGCACGGTTCAGCCGCTTTTTGTCGCCCCGACTTACGCAAAATCAGGGCAACATTGTTTAACATGGTGCCGAGATCCGAATAATGGATGTCTTCGATTTCGGTACCCGCGGCGATTGCTTTCTGATAGAAATTAATGGCCTCTTCAGACTGGCCGAGACTATCGCATAGAAATGCAAGCCGCCTCGCGGAGCGGTAGATGGCACGCTGGTCTGGCGGGTCTACCTTTTCCAGAATTGCATGCGCCTTGAGTAAATATCCTTTGGCCGCCGCGCGATCGCCCTTTTGATCGAGAAGCTGTCCTAGCTTCTCAAAGCTGGTCGCCAGCGGAAGGTCTGTGCCGCGGAAGGCGCGCTTGGCGATTTCAAGGGCTGTTTCGGCAACGCGAATCGCCTGGGGCAACCGGTTTGTGGCGCGCAGAGTATCGAGTTTGTCGTTGAGGATCGTCCAAAGCTTTTCTTCACCTTTCATTACTCATCACCAACCCTCGCTTATTTGGGTAACTAGTCGGCTGGCGAGGTCCTCAGTCGCCAGGGGCAAAGCCTGACGCTCGTCACTAGTCACGTCGCTGCTCACAAAGAAGGTGGTCGTTCCGATCGCATTGCTCGGCGGTACCAGTTGTTTGCCATCCCGTCCAGTCAGCGAGTAATTTACCACTAGTGCGAGGCTAAATTCGGTCGTTGCCAGTACGTTGCCACGCACCGAGCGCGCCGGTGCTCGGGTGATACGGGATATTTCACCTGACAGAGTAGCGTCTGCTTTATCCCCATTGGTAATCTGGAACGTCCCATCTTGTTGTAATTGCTTGATCACCGTATCGGTAAGCAATACTTCGATCCGAGGAACAAGGGTGCGATTCTTAAAAGTCGGTACGGCGATGGTGCGAACATCGCGTAGATAATATGGCTTTACGGGACCGACGTGATAGCCAAGGCAACCACCCAGGGCGAAACAGAATAGGGTGGCAAATAAGGCTTTCAAGGCGCCGGGGAGGCGGACGCTCCGGGAGAAGCCGATGGCTCGGAAGTCGGCAACGTATTGGAGGTTGTGCTTGTCCCCGGCGGAGCGAGTAAAGGATCAGGCGCAGTGGTGGTATCGGGAGCAAGCGAAGCTGGTGGCGGTAGCGAACTGTCGCTCTCCGACGCCGGCAACGGCGCTTCGTTGTTTGCCGGCCCTGGTTTCGCCGACCCGCTTTCCGCAGTTCGCGCGCCGTGCGCATCACTCTTTTTCTTGCTGGCCTGTCCCACAGGAAGCGCCGGCTGAAGCGCCGCATCCCCAAATTTTGCGCGCAGTTGGTCGATCCGTTTTTTCGCCTCGTTGCTTTCCTGAGAACCTGGCTGCTGGCGAATCACTTCATTATAGTAAATAACCGCGGCGCGATAATATTTCTGCTTGTCGTAAAATTTCGCGACCTTGTATGAGTTTGCCGTTTGCTTGTGCTCGAGAATTTCGAGATTAGCGCGCGCCTGTGCTGCTTTCTCACTCTTAGGATAGTGGAAGAGGAAATCTTCAAACGCAGTCTTGGCGTTCGTCGCCGCGGCGGCGTCCTTTGTGCCTAATTGCGCGGCGTTAAACCAAATGTAGCCGATTTGGTATTGCGCATCCACGGCGACAGGTTCGTTAGGAAACTTATCCACGACAGCCTGGTACGCTTGAATGGCCGCATCATTGGCGCCTTGTTTCTCGCGCGCAAGGCCAATATCAAACTGCGCCCGCGCGGTATATTTCCCGTACGGCGCGGTTCGCACCACGTTGGCGAAAACGGTTACAGCACGATCCAATGCCGAGGCAACCGGAATGCCAAGGAACTTCAACTTCTTCCCGTTAAGATAAATTTCGCCGATTCGGAACTGCGCCTCGATTGCTTCCTCAAAATGCGGACTGCCTGGGTATTTTTCTACCAACCGCGAAAATGAATCCGCCGCCGCAAAGTAGTTGTGCTCTTGTTCCTGTAAATGAGCGGCACGATAAAGCGCTTCCGGGGCAACCTTGTCTTTGGGATGGCGTTTCACCAGACTCTTGTAAGCTCTGACCGCGCGCTTGTAATTGCCTTCTTTTTCGGCAGCCTGGCCAATCTGGAATAGGTCCACAGCATCGCCACTGAGTTCTTCTTCTACTCCGTCCGGACCTACGTACTGTGGTTTTTTACCCGGCTTGAAGACAACTGAGGCCTTGCCGGATTCGGGCAAAAGAAACGCGGTAACCGCGAAAACCAGAAGCACACGAACAGCGATTTGCATGGGTGTGGCAGGGTAGTTGACTTATGCGCTCAGTCAAGTTTCGGAGGCCGCAAGCGTACCCGTGGAATGTTCACCACATTTCCAGAAGTGAAGCATTTCCAAGGACGGAAGACTGGCTAACGTTGCAATCTCGTTTTGAATCTAACCGATCAGCAGAAGATACGCATCGGCTCGTGCGCTTGGAGCTTTGAAGACTGGCGTGGCGTTTTCTATCCGACGGATTTGCCAGAGGCTCACTGGCTGGAATTCTATGCCAACTATTTCACAGCAGTTGAAGTGGATTCGACTTTTCATGCTGTTCCGCCGGAAAATAGCGTTCGGCGTTGGATCCAGCTGACCCCCACTGACTTCCGTTTCACGTGTAAACTTCCCCGTCAGATCACACACACGTCCCGGCTGCACGATTGCACCGCCGAGCTAAATTCGTTTCTCCACGCCATCGAACCGCTGGGAGCAAAACTGGGCGTTATCCTGATCCAGCTTCCGCCTTCCTTCGCGCCAAAGAATGGTAGGCTGGCGCTGCGCACTTTTCTCGGCCAACTGCCAAGGGATTTCCGGTTCGCCGTTGAATTTCGTCACGCCGGCTGGCATCGACCACAGTTCATCCGGCTTTTAGAAAAGCATCGCATCTGCTGGGTGTGGGCGGACACCACTCCACTTAACGAGCGAAACCTTGCACCTTTCGAATTTCTGCCGCGCACTTCTGATTTTCTCTATCTGCGTCTGCTTGGCGATTACTCAACCAAATACGATGTCGATGGCGGCCACGTCCACCGTTACAAGAAGTTACTATGGAAACGCGAAGCTGCACTCGAAAGCTGGTCGCTTAAGATTGAGCGGCATCTTTCCGAGGTGCGCAATGTCTGGGCATTCGTTAGCAATCATTTCGAAGGGTTTGCTCCTGAAACCTGCCAGCGCCTCGCTCAACGTTTGGGGCGTAAGGTGATCCTGCCTTCGGAAACAGAACAAGGCAGCTCAACGCAGAGACGGGCGCAGCTCGATCTTCAATTATAGCAGTGGTTTGGCACAAACAGCGCGCACAACGCGCTGATGGTTTTCGAAAATGCAGATCTGGCGAATCCCAAAGGCGGCCAGCTTTTGCGCAAGCCTTGGATAATTGTCAGCCAACTGCGCATGCGAGTGCGCGTCGGAGGCAATCGTAAAAGGAATCCCCTTCTCTATTGCCAGCTCGATGATCCGATCGGTTGGATAAAGTTCGTTCACCGGCTTGCGCCACCCAGCAGTGGAAAGTTCGATTGCGAGATTCCGCGCGCGAATAAGGTCCAGCGTTTCGTTGACGATCGGTCCGATTTCCCCGCCGGGCCGATGACCATGAATCTTGATAAGATCGAGATGAGCAAGGCAGTCGACTAATCCTGTTGCCGCCATTTCGCGAACACGGCGAAAATAATCGGCGTAAATCGCATCGACGTCGCGGCCTTCGAATTGCGCCGTGCCATGTGGCACGCTGTCGAACATTTGGTCGTCGCGATCAAGGAAGTGCACGGAGCCCAGGACAAAATCGAGTTTGTCCCAATGCTTCTCAATCCATTCTCGGCCGGCAGCC
>JBKPGQ010000011.1:0-2318 GCA_046729455.1 Verrucomicrobiota bacterium | reverse complement strand
GTGGCGAGCTCCTCGAGATGGCAGCGAAGTCGGACCCCGAAGCGATTTGCATCTCGGTTGTCACACCCTCCACCCTGATCCATGCGCGCTATCTCAGCGCGAAACTTCGCGCGCAATTGCCACACGCGAAGATCGTGGTCGGAATTTGGGGCGCGACCGAAAACATGGCGGGTGCGGGAGAACGGCTGCGGTCCTCCGGTGCAGACGAAGTGGTGGTGTCCCTCGCCGAGGCAGTGGTACAGCTCGCGAAGTTTTCCGCTTCGCTTGCCGATGAGATGATCCCCGGCGCGATCCCGGACAACGAGGAAAACCGTCTCCAAGAGCTGGCTCGTTTGCATCTGGCCGATGGCGCGCCTGAAGAAGTTTTCGATCGCATCACGAAAAAGCTGGCGCGCGTTTTTGATGTGCCGATTGCTCTCATCACCTTCATCGATCGCGATCACCAGTGGTTTAAATCGCAAATTGGGCTGCCCGAAGAAATCGCCGACGCCCGCAAGATCTCGCGCGAGCTTTCGGTGTGCGGCCATGTTATCGCGAACGACGAATTACTCGTGGTCGAAGACCTGACTCGCGACCGAAGATTTGCAAATAATCCTTTACTAAAAGAGCGCGGCCTGCGCTTTTACGCCGGCGTTCCGCTCCGCAGCAACAACATTCCGATTGGCTCGCTCTGCATTTTAGATGTCAAGCCACGGCGAATGACCGAACGCGAAAAGCGTCTGTTCCAGATCATCGGCGAAGATGTCATGGAGGAAATTAAACGCCGCGATAGTGTGGGTCCGCCAAGCGTGCTGGTAGCCTAAGCGGTGATCACGGACGCGGCCTTAGATCTCCGTGATGTTTTAGAATTTGCCGCTACTCATCGCGTGCGTCCGAGCGTGACATGCATGCCATTGGACGACGCAGAGAAGGCATTGAAACAAATGCAAAAGGGTAAGATCCATGGGCGCATCGTGCTTGTGATGGATTGAAAACAGGATCTGTCTCACGAACGGACAGATTGACAAGACGAGCATCGTGAACCGCGCGTCACTCGCCTTGGTTCTAGGCATCATTTGTGGAATGCAAGGCGCAACATGCACACGACACATTCAAACTACCAAAATACCGCGAGAGAATCAGGATCGCGTCATTCGCGTCAAAATAATTCCGGTCAAGATGCCACCGACGCAACCGAGGCTCAGCCATAACGGCAGGTGATGCAATGCGACACCTAGTGCTGCTCCGACGCCTGCGCCGATCGCGACCGATAGGCCAAGTTTGTTCTTCCGATCAGCCATCGTTTTTGTGTCCACGTCGACAATATCCAGTCCCGGGATTGAACAGTCAGCTCTGCCAGCTATTCACCATTGCCCGCGAGGCGCAACTCCGCAAGAGAGGCGTATGCGTCACCGCCGCTTTTGTTTGGGATCATCGTGACCTCGAGAGCAACCACGTCTTCCAATTCGACTCGGTAGATCCGGATCTCCTCAGTCGCTCCCGATGGGCTGAAGTGATACTGCTGGCGCACGATATCGCAATGAACCATCTGCCGTTGGCGACCAGCGCAGGACGAACTCCTGCGTGCGCGCCTCCTTCTCTTCTCGAAACAGCAGGTGGATGCGCCTGAGCCTTTGCGGCGCAGATGGAGGCTGAATGGTGTAGAATATCTCATCACGTGCACCGTATCGAATTCCTCCAGATAGTCCGCGACGCAGAAATCGCCTATGCGATCTCTCCAGTCGTGCGCAGACACCGTCTCACCGACGAAGAGACCGAAAAATTCTTGCTCGAACTGCGTATTCCTCGCGCCGCAAACGTCGCCCAAATCACGCATCGTTTGGTCGTTAACTGCTCACAGAAGGCGAGCTCCGAACTCGCGACCCAGAACTGATCGGGAGAATCGCGCCTTTGGGCAACGCATCCCTGTGAACCCGGTTTGTTCGCTGAATTGCATATACGAAATCGCGAACTGTTTTGAACTTCATCACACGACAAAAATGGACTAAACCTTAGATTCGTACTGGACTCCCGTTTTGGACAACGCAAGGACTGAAAAAAATGCGAGCGAACGCGGAATCTTTTAAGCGGTGGTTGCTTGCCAATCCGGAGCAAGTCGAGATTCCGGGGCTTTATCAGAAGAAAGGCCGCGCATCCGAAGAACAGTCCTGGTACAAAGTGATGTGCCTAACGGGAGTGGACTATTTCTCGACTCTCGGTTATCAGCCTGGCATTGCCGCTTTGGCCGCAGGTGCGTTGTCACCTTGTGCAACGCTCATTCTTGTTTTGTTAACGCTTTTTGGGGCATTGCCAATTTATCAACGCGTTGCTCGAGAAAG
>JBKPGQ010000010.1:0-3663 GCA_046729455.1 Verrucomicrobiota bacterium | reverse complement strand
GATATAGATTCTCGAGTTGCCGTACCTTGCCATCGGCTCCCCATTGCAGATAGCAGTCGCGGGCGTCCCGCAAATACGTGCGGGCAATCTTGTCAAAGTCACGTGCCGTATAGAAGCGCGCAGCGAGCTCGTTGGCGAGCGCCTCGTTATGCACAAAGCCGTTTGCGCGCGCGGAGCGAATGGCTTGCTCGTACAAGCGCATGGCATCGAGGTCGCGGCCTTCTATTCGCGCGATCTCTGCAGCGACGAGCGCGGCACGGTTTTCAAAGTTCTCTGGGCAGTTCTCTGCCCATATTTCCAGACGCTCGTAGTGAGCGGTCAGAGCATCGAAATGCTGCTGTCGTCGGTCAGCCGCTGCAGAATCATAGGACGCCGCATGGGCCAGCGCGCCATAAAATTGATACTCAGCGAATTCAAAAAAAAATGGCGATGTCCAGAGTAGCCGTTGTGCGTTCCCTGATGCTTGGATTGCTGAAGAGTAGTCTCCGGCTAAGACTCGAGCCTGCAGCTTTCTAATCCAATACCAGCACTCCGGAAGCGCCAAGCGCGGATTACTCGACAAATGGCGCTCGAACCGAAGTTCATCGAACTGTTCATCGTTGAACAAGCCGAACTTCGTCGTCAACCCACGGAGCGTCCGGATAAGCCGGAGCTGCACGGTGATGTGGTCAATGGCGTGATGGGACCGCGTTTTCTCCGCAAACTCAAGGCCATTCTCGGCTTCACGTTGTACTTCAACAAGCGGATCTCCCGCCGCAAGAAGATTTGTATTTAGATTGTTGCAGCCATAGGCCGCATAGGGAAGATCGCCGCTCTTATTGGCAGCGTCGAAGGCGCGCCTCACCAAGTCACGGCCAGCCTTGACGTGCCTCGTCCAGGGCATGATGGCGTTTGCAAAGTACATATAGGTCCTGGCTCGGAAACGCTGCAAGCCGCGTCGTTCCACCAGTTCGTAGGCAAGCCGACCGAATTGAAATCCGGCCTCGTAGTTGCCGAAACGCGGTCCGGCGATCATCCCGAGCATGACATAGGCGACGCACGAACCGTCGCTGTTGCCGTGCTCGAGGCTGAAATTGACTGCCTTGCAGATGGCCAGTGAAAGAAGGTTCGCATCCGTATACAATGCCGGCGGCGAAAGTTTGGTGAGAACATCCAGAGTCGCGAGCGAAGCTGGGTCGGTCATGAACGGCAACTCGACGAGCTCCTCGATCGCACGGCTCCCGAGCAGTGACCAGATCCGCTCGTATTCACGTCGCCCTTTCTCTTCCGTCGGATGGGGCGACCATTCGATGCCGGAATCTCGTAGGTAGTCGAGACAGACGGCGACTGCGGAATCGCTGCGTGCGAGAGTCGTATAGAGGTCCACACGCAAGCACGCGACTGTAGCTTGCTCAACAGGATCCGCAGCGTGAGAAGAAAGTGCGGTTAAGCGCTCCTCGGCGGCCACCAGCTCGCCAGTCAGGAACTCGCATTCGGCTCGGTGTAGTTCCAGGGCGAAGGTGAGCTCGCGCCGACTCTCCCAACAGTCGTCAGGCAACAATGCCGCCCCGGCGATAATATACGTGAGCGCCGCGTTGTAGGCGGTCGACTGCTTGGCGCGCTTGCCTGCGATCAGGTTCAGTTCGGCAACCTGCTCCCGTTCCGCGGCTGACGTGATGAGGGCGGAGCCGCGGTTGAACTGGCTCACGATTTCGAAGATCATCTCCTCCCGCTTCTCTGGAGGAGTGTGCGCCACGAACAGCCTCCCGATTCGGAGATGCGTCTCGTCGCGCAAGTTTTCCGGAATCAAAACGTAGGCTGCCTCCTGGACCCGGTCGTGCAGAAATTTATAGGAACCTTCCGACCGTAAAACGAGCCCTGCTCCGACTGCGTCCCGCAGCTCGCTGTGCATGTCATCTTCTGACTTCTCATAAACCATCCTGAGTCTTGCGAAGTCCACGCTGTTGCCGAGGCAGGCAAGCTGCTGCAATACTTTCTGAGTTTCGAGCGGCAGGCGGTTGAGCTTCCCGACCATGAGGTCGACCACGTTATCCGTGTAGCCCTTGGCGTAAATCCGTTGGAGATCCCAGGCCCATCGCGCTTCGCGTTGCTCGAAGTTGAGTAGCCCCTCTTCGGCAAGTGAGGACAGGAACTGAATGGCGAAAAATGGATTGCCCGCGGTCTTCTCGTGCAGCAGGCGTGCCAGCGAGGCGACGCGGTCCGGCCCGCAGCAAAGAGAATCCCCAATCAACTGTTCCAGGTCTTCACGGGTCAGCGGCGTGAGCGCGATTTCCTGCACTCTCCCGCCGCCTTTGCGGATCATTTCGATCTTGCGCATCAGCGGATGGCTGGAATCGACCTCGTTGCCTCGATATGCACCGATCAACATCAGGTGTCGCACATCCGGCTGAGCCAACAGGTCCTCGAGCAAATCGAGGGTTGCTGCATCGAGCCATTGCAGATCATCCAGGAAGAGGGCGAGCGGATGCTCCGGCCGTGCAAATACGCCGATAAATCGCCGGAAGACCAACTGGAACCGGCGCTGCGCGTCGAGTGCCGGAAGAACGGGGACGGGCGGCTGTTCTCCTATGATCAGCTTAAGTTCAGAAACCAAGTCGACAATAAGCAGGGCGTTCGGGCCGAGGGCCTCTTGAATGGCATCACGCCAGATGCGCAGCTCCGCTTCGCCCTTGCTCAGAAGCGGACGGACAAGACTCTGAAACGCTTGCGCTAGAGTCGCATAAGGGATGTTACGCTTGTATTGGTCGAACTTGCCCGAGGCAAAAAGGCCGCGCGGCAGAACGAGCACCTTGTGCAGCTCGTTGACGACAGACGATTTGCCGATACCGGAGTGCCCAGAAACGAGCACTAACTCCGGCCTGTTGCCGGCTACGACACGGTCGAATGAGGCGAGCAGAGTCTCGATCTCCGTCTCTCGCCCGTACAATTTTTCGGGAATCAGCAGCCGATCTGGCGTGTCATGCTTCCCAAGTGGAAACTCGTCGATACCGCCCCGATTCTCCCATTCGGCAAGACAGTGTCGAAGATCACTCTCAACGCCAGCGGCAGTCTGGTAACGCTCCTCAGCGGTCTTTGCGAGCAGCTTCGTAATCATCTGCGAGACTGGAGCCGGGACATTCTCCAGCCGCTCGCTGGGCGCCGGCGGCTTTCTGGCGATATGGCAGTGGACCCATTCCATGGGATCGGCAGCCGTAAACGGCAAAGAGCCGGTGAGCATTTGGTAAAGTGTGACGCCGAGCGCGTAGAGGTCGCTGCGGGAATCGATCGCGCGATTCATACGTCCGGTCTGTTCGGGCGCCATGTAGGCGAGCGTACCCACAATGAACTCGGGCGGTTCGGGCGCCTGCCGCTCGCGCGGAAGACGTGACGCGATACCAAATCCCGTTAGCCAGACCTGGTCGGTCGCGGAATTAACCAGCACATTGGCCGGCTTGATGTCTTTGTGGATGAGACCACGTTCGTGTAAGCGGCAAAGCGCACCCGATAAGGCGACCGCGAGCCGCAGAAACGTTCGCATCTCCATGGGCCGGCCGATAAGTCGGTCAAGGGGCTCGCCCCCCGGGTCCTTAAGCACGAGTTTGGTTTGTCCGCGCTTGCGCACGAACTCCAGCGGTCGTGCCGCCCACCCATCATCGAGGTCGTCCCTCAATCCGTATTCGTGAG
>JBKPGQ010000009.1:0-9950 GCA_046729455.1 Verrucomicrobiota bacterium | reverse complement strand
GGTGATCGCAAAGTATTTCGCCTGTTCAACGAGGCGCGCAGGATTCATTGCATCCGTTTCCGGCGCATCAACCATGTAGAGGCGAAAAATGTATTCTCGCGCGCCTGCGCTCGCATGAAAACTGTCACCATCATTCGCCGGATTTGAAATCAATCGGCAATTCTCCAGGACGATCCAATCTCTAGACTCGCGTGCACCGGCGTCGACCGGCGCAGCGCAAACCATCGCGAGGAAAAGGAATCCGATTTTGCAGCGCAGTTGGGTAAGCCTCTCGGCTGGAAACCTCCAACTGGAAACCATATGCGACATCACAATTCAGTTAAGGCGTTTGCAACCGCGCCAGATGCGCTCCGTACGTCGCGACGATCCCGCCCAAGACACCGCCCGCAATTACGTCGCTGACGAAATGATAATTCATCGCCACAAGACTCACGAGCATCGAAGCTGAGAGAATGATGACTACGACCGGCACGGTTCGACTGCGGGGCATTGCGATCAGCCATACGCTAGCAAAGGCCAGGATTCTGGCAGCGTGGCCGGAGGGAAAACTGCCGACGTCGTCGCCACGCTGAAATGGATGGAAACCGTACGTCCCGGTGCCGATGAGCGATGGATTATCGTGAGTCCAAGTCTCCGGCCAATAGCGACCGAAGACGTCGCCTAACGAGATGCGGAAATCATCGGCCACAATCAGGCTGAGACACGCGATAAACAGTGTCTTCTCCCAATGCAGAAATGATCCCCATGCCCATCGAACCATTAAGATCGTCAAAACAAGAGCCGACCAGTTCTGGACCTCTGGCGGTGGGTAAGTGAGCCATCGAAAAGCCGGGAAGCTGTTGATATGGTGATGATAGACAAAGAACGCCACCGGGCGATCAATCCAAAAGTAACAGATCAACACGGCGCCGATGCAGAAGGCCGTGATGATCAACGTGCGAAACAATAATGTGCGGTACTCCAGTTCGGACCTCGTCCTCACATCGGCACCTCGAACTGGCTCATGAGCTTGAACGTCTCGTAGCGCTTCGCAATTTCTTCCATCGAGAGTGTGCGCAAACGCTCCAGACTGAATGCTTCCACGCAAAAACTGGCCAGAACGCTGCCGTAAATCATCGCTCTCCGTAGGTCGTTAAAGTGCACTTTTTTCACGGTGCCCGCGAGATAGCCGGCCATGCCGCCGGCAAATGTGTCCCCTGCCCCGGTTGGATCGTGAATGTCTTCAAGCGGATAAGCGCCGCAGCTAAAAAATTGATCATCTTCGCCAAAAAGCAGCGCGCCGTGTTCGCCTTTCTTTATCGCGACGTACTGCGGTCCCATTTTTCGAATGCTGCGCCCGGCCTTGATAAGACTTGTCTCCTTGCTGATCTCGCGCGCTTCGCTGTCGTTTAAGATCAGCAGATTCACGCGGCGAAGCAGCGCATCGAGGTCTGGTCGCGCTGTCTCGATCCAGAGATCCATCGTGTCGGCCACAACGAAACGGGGGCGCTTCATTTGGTCGAGCACATGCGCTTGCAACGATGGTGCGATGTTAGCCAGCAAAACGAAATCGGTTTCACGATAAGACTCCGGCAACACCGGTTTGAAATCTTCGAAGACATTCAGGGCAATGGAGCGCGTCTCGCGCGTATTCAAGTCCCACGAGTATTCGCCAGACCAGCGGAAAGTCTTTCCATTCGCGCGCTGCACACCTTCGCTGTCGATCTTGCGCGATTTCCAAAACTGAAATTCGGATTCGGGAAAGTCGTTGCCCACGATTCCGACCAATCGAACCGGTGAAAAAAAACTAGCGCCAAGCGCGGCGTAGGAAGCCGATCCGCCTAACAAATCGGAATGTTCTTCTACCGGGGTCTTAACTGAGTCGATTGCAATGGATCCAACAACGAGAACGGACATGATTAGAGTTGAATCGTTAAAAAAGTTAAAAAGTCGGTGGTCTATGGTGAGTGGTCTTGCTACGCCAGCATGTCAGTCGCGCAGCGCGTGTAATCAACAAGGCTGTGCGCCTTGAGCAAGGCGGAAACCATGACAACGCGCTTCGCACCCGCGTCGATCACCTGCTGAAGATTGTCGATGTTAATTCCGCCGATACAAAAGATCGGGATACCGACGTCGAGATGAACTTGCCTGATGTCGCCCAGCCCGATTGGCTTGTAATCTGGTTTTGTTGGCGTGGCGAAGATCGGACCAAATCCGATGTAGTCGGCGCCTTCGCCCAGCGCCGCGTGCGCCTGGGCCAGGCTGTGCGTCGATTTACCAACAATCAAATTTCTTCCAGCTTTTTGGCGTGCAACAAGAATCGAATCGTCGTCCTGTCCAACGTGCACGCCTTCGACGGGAACCCGCGCCGCGATCTCGGCATAATCATTCACGATCAGCGGCGTGTCCGATCGAGCAGTGACCTCATGGATCTCAGAGGCGAGATTGACCAGCTCGTCGATCGATTTTTCTTTTCCGCGCAGTTGGATGAGATCCACACCACCAGTGACCATTTGTTCCGCGACGCGATTGCAATCCCGCAGTCGCGGGATGTAACCGAGATCAATGATTCCGTAAAGGCGGCATTCACGTAGCGCTCTCATCGTCGCAGCGGCAACTTTGTAAATGCGCATTCCATTCCTCGCAAATTACAAAGTCCGCCTCTCGCTAGGGGGATGCGGTCTTACCTGGGCGTTGTAGTGGGGTGTTCCCCGGCAGAATATCGAATCGAATCGTCTCCGATGGTAATCGCTTCGCCGCTAAACGGCGGTGCCGGCTTTGCCGGAAAGAGCGGTCGCAACACCGCGAATGTTTGCGACACGCACGCAATAGAGACGAGCACGAATACGACTGCACACTTCATGTCCGCCGCTCTTAGCAAAATCACGCGGCATGGCAAGTAAATTTTTTCGCGATCACGGTAATTACGGAGAAGCAATACGACTCATGATTCGCTAAAAGGTTACATCCTTCCAAGGGACTTTTCTAACTTTGTAACTTTATAACGATTCAACCTGGCAAAGCCAGATTCTAGTTTGCGATCTCCGGTTTCCGACTAATTTTCCACGCCGATGCCACAGTTTGCATACCGTGCCCGCGACGCACAGGGAAGCCTGGTTGAGGGCGTGCTCGATTGCCCAGATCGAGCGGTGGCAATTCGACAAATTGAATTGCAAAAATGTATCCCTGTCCGCATCGAGCTAGTGGGGCCGGAGGCCAAAACGGCGCAGCGAGACGGCGCCGCGCCAGCGTCTCCCACGCGGAATCTGAAAATTCCGCACGGTCAATTGCTCGTTTTCACTGAGCAGCTTGCCCATTTGCTCCAAGCGGGCATGACGCTCGACGAAGGACTGTCAGTTCTGGAAAAACGTTTGAAGCAGCCGCGCGTCCAGCAAATGACGCACACCCTGCATCAAGCTCTCGTCGATGGTCGCAGTTTCTCGCAGGCATTAAGTGAGCTGCCGCGGATTTTCCCGCCGCTCTATGTAAACCTGGTGGCTGCCGGCGAGGCGAGCGGAGCGCTGCCCCAAATTCTGCTCCGGGTGGTCAAACATTTGATGCAGGCCAAGGAGCTGCGAGACCGCGTGCAGCAGGCACTAATTTATCCGGCATTTCTCGCGCTGGCCGGCGGCGCTCTCATTACAATTTTTATCACGTTCATGGTGCCACAGTTGAGCGGGTTCATGGCACAAACCGGCGGTGCGCTTCCATTGCCCACCCGGATTCTGCTGCAGATTCATCATGCGATTACGGGTTATTGGTGGCTCGGCGTGCTGGCGGGGATTGGCGTAGTCATCGGTTTCCGCGCGCTCGTTCGCTCGGATGAAGGGCGCATCGGTTGGGATCGTTTCCAGCTGATGATTCCCGGATACGGGCGGGTCATTCGGCACCGTTACTACGCGCAATTCTCGCGCACGCTGGGGACTTTGATGGAAAATGGAATACCTTTGCTGCGCTCGTTAGATCTGGTAACTGAAATTGCGGGGAACCGGTTCCTCGAACTCAAGTTGAGCGAGGTCCGCAAAGCGGTGATCGATGGCGCGACGCTCTCCGCCGCTCTGCAATCACAAAAAATGTTCCCTGATTTGTTCACGGACATGATGGCGGTGGGAGAACAAACAGGACATTTCGCTGAAACCATGCAGGCTATCGCCGACGTATATGAGCGCGAGCTGGACAAGACCGTTGGCCTGATCTCGCAATTGATTCCTCCGGTTATCATCGTCGTGATCGCGGTTTTGGTTGGTCTGGTTGTTTTCAGCATTCTGTCGGCAGTCTTTGAGATGACACACAGCTTGCAAATCAGGCCACATTGAAACTGAAAGCTTGCAATCAAGCCTGCGCTCGAATAATCTCGCCCGCTCAATGCTAGTTCGCGCCGTCTTTGCGATATTGTTCGCCGCGATTTGCCGCGTGTACGCACAGGAAGCCTTAACCGACGCTCTTCCTGCTCCGGCGAACGCGACGGAGCAGCCAATCCCAGAGAGCGCCTGGCTCGATCTGCGCCAAAACGCGGCTCAAAATTCGAAACCGCAGAACGCTCCCGCGTGGGTTGAAGCGCTGACCCTTCTGCCGACTGAAACGACAGAGGGCGCTCCGATGTCCAAAAGCGTTTTTCGTATTCGCGTCACGCAACCGAGCCCAGACTATCGGGTTCTTTTTTTTCGCCTGTTCTTTGATGACAAGGCAGATCAGCAGCCTGAGTTAATTGCCTGGGACGAGTCTGGCACGCACGTTTTGCGCTCCGGCACCCTTGGCGCGGGAATGAATCTGCCGAGCTCTGATTCGGTCCTCATTCCGATGACTGGCGCATCATCGATCGATATCGAAGTACCCGGCGACGGCAAAACGGTGCGAGGAGCGTATCTCGATTGGATGACGAGCAGTGAAGTCGTGCATCCTGTAAACGCAGAGCATCGCGATGTGATTCCCGAACCTTTCTCATCGGTGCCGACACTCCACGCCCCCCTTGATGACGTTGAGAATTTTGGAACCGTCACGGCGACCTTGGAGTCAGAGAAAATCCGGATCAACGGACAAACCCAGGAGAGCGCTGCCTTTCAATTTCCAATCGAAGCGCAACCGCTGACGGCGTTATTGACTTTTGAAATCGCCAACCCGCGAATTGACGCTCCACCGGAAATTTATCTCAACGGGCAGGACATTGGGCCGGCTTCCCTGACGCTGCCAGACTTGGCCGATCCGGCCTACCGCGGCGAAGTCGAACGGCTCTCTACACAGATGCATTTCAACTATACTGGATGGCTGCGCGCTCAGAAGATTGTGCCGCCGGCGAGCTTGAAAGTAGGCACGAACGACTTGGTCGTTGTCAATGGCACGGACACCGAAGCTTCGGCAATCCGAGCCACGCAGATTCAGTTAAAATATATCTGGGACAAGTCGGATTATCTATTGCGCGCCGGGCACTAGAAATTCTTAAAGAGCAGGGTAGTGTTATCGCGCACAGAATGGGAGGGGTAGCTCCTTTATCGAGATGAGAATGAAACGAACACAACAGGGCTTCACGCTGCTCGAAATCATGCTCGTGGTTAGCATCATCGTGATCATATTGGGAGTAGCGATTTCAAAACTCGGCAACACGACTGCTATCGCGAAAACCATGCGGGTTCAAGCGGACGTCCAGGCGATCAAAACGCAACTGCAGCTGTATGAAAGCATGAACGGTTTTTATCCAACAACCGAACAGGGCCTGCAGGCAATGGTAACCCAGCCGGATAAGGACCCGAGGCCCGCCCGATGGTATCAATTATTCAAGGAACTGCCAAAAGATCCGTGGGGAAACGATTACATTTATCGCTGCCCTGGTCTCAAAAATCCGAGCGGCTATGACCTGTACTCTGCCGGGCCGGATCGGCAGGCTGACACTGCAGACGACGATTGGGGCGGCGGTTAACCGACCAGAAGTTTCAATCCTAATTCTTGGCGCCCGGTGCCATACTAGGCGACTTCGAGCCACCCCTTGGGCTCCGTTGAATCAAACCGCGTGTATGGGGGGATCGAGGCTCTCGCTGCGGAACCAACTGTTGCACCTCGGCGGGCAACGCGGCAGGTAATTTCGGTGCGGCTGCGTTAGGAATAGGCATGCTAGGCGCCGGTGGCGTAAACGTTCTTGGAGCTAGCGCAGTGTTGGGTGCAGACTGCTGCAGGAGCGCTTGGTTAAATGCGATTGTCGCAAAATTGCCGTCCTTGCTAATTGTCACCTTCGTCGCGCCCACGCGCTCCGACCATTCAATATTGGCGATACTATACCCGTCCACAGATCCTTTGGTGGTAAGGTATTTCTTGAAATTGTGATCGGAAGTCGAAGCGATCGTTACTAAATCGCCATCGGGTGAACGGGCGGCGTTGGCCACGTAAAGATCTTTTGCAAAATCGGGCGTGGCCGCGGGCGCTGCCACTGCCGTTGCGATCGCAAACGGCGAATTGTCCACCATCTTTGAGTAACGATCGTAGGTGAATCGCGGTGGAAGGACATCCTCCGCCTGCGCGCAAATAACTCCGAGCAGAGCGGCGGCGAACATCAGCGTAAGTGAATATTTCATAGATGGACTGGGGTACTATTACTTCGTTCGTTGCGCCGGAGCAAACCAGCGGGCGATTTTAAATTTGCCGCGCATCATCGTGGGATCGCTGCCATCAATCGCCAGATTAACATTTTCAAACACGATGAAAGCATCCGGTCGCTGCACATCATAAAGAAAATGAATGAGGGGCGGCCAGGGACTCTTTGTTTCAATGGAAGCATAAACCGTCTGATGATATGGCGTTGTTTCCCCAGAACCGATCGCGGGATTCTCGACCAAGATATTATATTTGCCGGCTATTTCCTTTAATTGGTCAAGCAGTGCAGAGGCTTCTGCTGGATTTTTGAGGGTTGGTTGATGCTGGCGGATCCATTCGTCGCGTTTGGTCCAGACGTCTCGTTCTTTCACGTAAAGAGCTTGTTCGGCTAAGTTAGCCCTGCGCGACGCGATTTGCTTTTGTGCGCTCGCCAGCGCGCCGAAAATCCAGTCCAAAATAAAAAGGTTGAGTAACACAAACACCGTGCCGGCCGCTACCCACGCGAGCACACGCTCGCGCGGATTCATTCGCTGGTACCATGCCGGCATCATCGTGGCTTCCCCTCCAATCGGAACTGCGCATGGTCGTTCGGCAGAATGCGAGGCGCAGCCATGTCAAATTGAAAGGCTCGCAAATCCGGATTCTTCTTTATCTTCTCGATGAACTGATAAGCTAGAGCAGCTGCATTCGCCTCGCCATCGACGGAGATCTGCCGCGCCGACTGGTTGTACGCCGTAACCCTCACCTCGGACGATGGCAGACTTTCGAAAAGGTGCAGCAGAATTTCGACCGGGTAATAACGCGCATCGAGCGCCGGAGCCAGTGCCTTCCAGTTCGCTTCCGTCGCGCGGACGAACTGCGTCTCAGGAGAGTCGTGTGCAATGCGGCGGTCAAGACGTCCTATTTGAAATCGGAGCAAGCCTAGATACGCGAACAAAAGAAAGAGAAGCGCGACATAAGCGCCACCTATCCACATGAGCCGCTTTCGCCATTCCGCCTGCCTGATCAATTGTGAGCGACGGCGGCGCCAGCTTTCCGGTAGCAGATTCAGCTTAACTGAAGCGGGTGGCAGCTCGACCCCAACTATCTCAGTGGGGCTGGCGAGGATTCCCTGCACAGTGTCCCGCATCTGGTAGCAGCTTTCATCCAACAAGACATTTGGAAAGGAAGCATTGATGCCCTGCAGCTCGGCACTCATTCGCAACTGGGGCAACTCAAGTTGCAGTTGTTCCCCGTTGCCATTTTCAAACACGCGCGCAAGGCTCAATTTGCCGTTTTCTGTCATGGCATAAACCAGCGTCTCGCCTTCAGGATAAATGAGGAGGGCATTTCCCTTTGGTGCATAAGTGCTGGCGCGCTGCGCGGCATAAACGGTAACCTGCCGTGGGATAAAACCCCGGTCGAGTAAGGGAGCAGCAATCTCGGCAAGCTGTTCGTTTCTGATCGCGACAGCCGACACCACGCTTTCGCTTTCGTCTTGTTCGATCACTTCGAAGTCGGTGGTCACTTCTTCGGCCGAGAACGGCAACACCTTCTCGATCTGAATCCGAATCATTTCCGGAAACTCCGCCGGATCGACACTCGGCAGACGAAATCGCTGGGCGAGCACAGCCGCAACAGGCAGGCCGAGGACAAACTCGTCGGTCGCTGAAAGCAACGGCACAGCTTCCCCCAGCGTCTGGAGCTTGCGCACGTTCCACGAGCCATTCTGGCCGGCACTACTCGCGGCCGCTTCGCGCGGCGACGCGCCCGTGGATGAACGCAGAAAATTCCATCCGTGCGCCGTGGGAATAATAAAAATGGATGGCATCCCTGTCTCTATATCAAAGCTCCTTCCAGCTCATCACCTGAGGGCGACCGCCTCCGGCGGCGCCTCCTTTTGATACTATCATCTGAACGGTACGCGTAACGTCGCCTGACTTTCCTACGCTCGTGACGCGAAAGACCAATGTGTTTTTCAATCCGAGATTTAGACCGGTAAACTGCGGGGACTGCTGAGACTGCTGCGCGGGGAAGCCCAGAGTACGAAGGGCGGTCGACATGTCAACCTGCCCGTCATCGGCTGTTCCATCAATTCCGTCTGTTCCACGCCGCAATTGCAAAAATTGATCCACCCTGTCGTCTCCCCCTACGCCTAAAGATTGCACCAAAGCACGCAACATATCCCGCGACGCCCAGGCAAGATCGAGCACTCCGCCACAGTTGTTGACGGTAAAATCGTCGTCCCAACCCGGCTTGGAAGTAAATTCAGCCCACCCACAGATTTTCTTTAGGTCGTCCACCGAACTCAGTGCCGCATGGACCGGCTGATAGTCATCGCTTTCTGGGCACGCATTGAGTCGGTGAAGCCCAGGTGGCGACATCCAGTCGACCAAAGAATCTACCATGGTATCAACGTTATTCAGCTCCACCCCTTTCAGGCCGAGATATTGGCGCAAAATCTCCACAAGCGGTCTGTTCTCTACTCCTCCAGGCGCGAGCAGGTTCAAATTCAATCGACCACACTCACCAACTATTTGGACGTCGTAACCTTCCTGATTGCCAATTTGTCTATGCAAGTTCGCGGAATCAGGCTTGACCAGCGGATGTAACGCAAGATCAGCGCCCGATGATGCCATCGCTTCCGCGTCCAAAACGCGGCTGGCATTGCCGGAAACCGCAAGGCGTGAATTAATGTCCAGCGCCCACGAAATGACCATTGCGCTGAGCAAAAACAGAGCCCAAAGCGCAAGCATTAGCGCCGCACCGCCGCGCAATTTCGAATTTGGAGCCTTCATTCTCAATACGGGGTCCGCTTTAGTGGAATAATCGCTTCCCAAGGCACCGGTGAATCAGAGCGTCCCACGGTGACCTTCACCAGCCATGGCAGCTGGGACATGTTTGACCATCGATCAATCCACGTGTTCAAGTTCGGATTGAAGTAACTGATCTGGAGGCTGCTCACATTCTTGATTAACGGCACCCACGTCTCGTGTCCTTCTCCGACACCGGTATCGTCCTTCGGTTTCCGCAAAAAGCCGAGGTCGAGCCGGTCGTTCTTTTCGCTTTCAGGTTGCAACCGCAGCGTAACTGTAAAGTCGCCCGGCGCATAGCGAGTCAGGAGCCCAGGACCGGCACTGGAATTCCATCGTACCCAATCGCGCTCGCGTTCATTAAGCTTGAACGGTTCCCCGTACATTTTCGACTTAACGGAACTGAGGCTTTGCCATTCCGATGTCAGAAGATCGCGCAGCCCGTCATATTGAGAATCCCTGACGGCTATATCGGATGACAGACGCAGGGCCGTCATATTCGCCTGCACGAAACGAAAAATCGCCAGCGACATCAGCCCGAGGATTGCCACAGCAAGCATGATTTCGAGCAACGTGAAACCAAGGGAATTTCGAATT
>JBKPGQ010000008.1:0-39375 GCA_046729455.1 Verrucomicrobiota bacterium | reverse complement strand
GCTCGTCAAAAGCGTGATCCCATCAGTTGTCGCCGTGAAAACATCCAAGAAGGTCGGTATCCGCCGTGAATACGAACTTGATCCCTTCGAGTTTTTCTTCCGTAACCGGCGTCAATTTCGTAGTCCGCGCGACGAGACCCTCGTGCAAAACTCGCTTGGCTCGGGCGTGATCGTAACAAACGAAGGCCACATCATCACAAACAGCCACGTGGTCAGCGACAGAGAAGGCAATCAGGTTGATCAAATTGAGGTGCAATTGAGCGATGGGCAGACGAAGAAAGCGCGATTAGTTGGCGCGGATTCCGAAGTCGATCTGGCTGTGCTCAAGATTGACGATCCGAACGTCAGACCGCTCAAACTCGCGGACTCGGACACGGTGCAGCCGGGAGATTTTGTTCTGGCTATCGGCAATCCGTTTGGATTCGAGGAAACCGTCACGGACGGAATCATCAGCTCAAAAGGGCGACCAAACCGGGGGGATTCCTTCGGCGATTTGATTCAGACGAACGCTGCGATCAATCCGGGCAATAGCGGCGGACCGCTGATCAACCTACGTGGCGAAGTGATCGGGATCAACACAGCGATTGCCTCGACTACCGGCGGCTCTCAGGGAGTCGGTTTCGCGATTCCATCGAATACTGTCCGCACTGCACTTGAAAGCTTGTTGAAGCAGGGCCGGATCATTCGCGGTTACCTTGGGATCCAAGCCCGGGCGTTACAGCCCGACGAGACCAGCTCGGATACGACGGATGGGGTGACGGTTGCCGACGTAATGCCTGGATCGCCCGCGGCCCAGGCAGGCGTTCAGCCAGGTGATATGATCCGCAAATTCGACGGCCGTGATGTCAAGAATTTCAACGCGCTGCGGACCTTCGTGGCCCAGACTCCGTTGAATAAACAAGTGGAGCTCGAAATGATGCGCGGCGGAAAACCGGTCAAGGTGACGACACAGATTAAAGAGCAGCCGATTGATTCTCAAAGCGCAGGGGTTTCCCCTCGACGCGTCCAGCCGCAGCCGCAACAGCCGCGACAACCAAATGATCAAGAAACAAGCGGCAGTCCTCTTGCATCAATCCACGTGGGAGAGCTGACTCCAGAGATGGCGCGCCAGCTCGATCTGCCTAACAATGTGCAGGGCGTATTGGTTACCGGCGTCGATCCTGACAGTGGCGTGGCGGAATTGCAAAAGGGCGATGTGATCGAGGAAATCAATCAACAACCGATTACGTCAGTTGCGGATTACAACAAGATCGCCGGTTCACTCGATCCCAGCCAACCGCAGGTGCTGTCCGTTTGCCGCCATCGGATGCGATCGTTTCTTGTCCTGCATCCGCAGTAGTTGGTAGGGACGGCGCGCCGCGCCGTCCGGACATCGCACCGCGATGTCCCTACCAGGACTACGCCGGTCAGCACGCTATCGTGTTACGCCGGCAAACGCCGGAAAGCATTTCCCGGAGCGCCTCGAGCACGCGATTCACCGAGACTCTCACTGATTCGAAATTGTGGTCGTCGATGTAGCGATTCAGCATTTCGCGTTCAGCAGCGGAATGTTCGCGATCCGCTTCAACGTGAACAGTGAAATATTCGTAGTGTTCGGGTTCGGTGAATCCGTAATGCGTCTTGAGTCCATTAATCTTCGATTCACAGATCGCTGGGATCTGACTTTCATAGGCATAGAGCGCGGCCAGACCTTCCGCCGTTGATCCCTGGCCGCAAACGAATCGGAATGTGTCGATCAATTTTTTCGTTTCGGGTTGTTTCTCGGTGCGCGTGAGCTCGGCATCTTCGACGCCGAGACCACCCGCAAATTTTTTCCAAAGCTCGGGATGATTCGGAGAGCCCGCTTCTTCATCAATCAAATTGTTGAGCAATTGTTTGCGGGTCGCTTGGTCATCGCAGTTCGCATGCACCGCCGACAGGTACGTGGGAAACGCCGCGACATGATGATAGTACTGCCGCGCATAATCGGCGAGTGCCTCCTTGCTTAATTCACCGCGTGTCCAAGCGAGGTAAAAGGGATGTGTTAAAAGATGCTTTTGCGCGATGTCATTGTCGATTTCGTCCAGATATTGTTTCATAAATTTCCTTTCGAATCCAAGTGGTTATAAACGCGGATTCACGCTTCGCAACTGCTAATCGGCTTTGCTCTTGGTATCGAGCAAGAACTTCGTGACCACTTCGGCAAACTGCTGCGGGACTGTATCCATCGATTATGCTCTTCGCCTTCGAAGACAAACAGGCTTCGATTCGGCAAGGTGGTCATCAATACATCGATTGCACGCTTGAGGTCCGGCGACGCCGTCTTACTACCGGTAAGAAGCAGTGTCGGGGCTTTTAGGATGGTCATCCGCTTCGGGTCGAAACGATACTCCTCAAACGCACGAATCTCACGAATCTGCTTTCCAATGCCAGCTACCCGCGCCGGCCAAGAAGGCCGGGCTTTCATCGCCGCGGGTTCAGTCGGTGAGATCATCACAATCTCTTGTAGGAAGGTAACCAGCGCCTGCTCGCGGTCTCCTGCGCGAATCATACTCTCCATCTTGGTAGCAACAGCACTGTGGCTGCGATCTTGCAAGGGCGGTTCGTAGAGCACTAGCTTGGATATCTTGTCCGTGAGGAACGCTGCTTCCAGAGCATTTACTCCCCCGATGGAATGGCCCAGTACAAAAACGGGGCCCGGCCGGGAGTTAACAACTGCCTCCACATCTTCAGCACCATTTTGTAAAGTGTATTCAGAAGAATCACCACTTTCTCCGTGGCCACGACGGTCCATCGCACAAACCGTGAAATGTGGGGCAAAGAGGGGGAACAAAGGTTTCCAGCGGGTGTGATCGCCAATCCCTCCGTGAATAATGAGAAGATTCGGGCCCGTGCCTGTGCATTCGACGGCAATGGAAGTACCATCCTTTGATGCGACATGGATGACCGAGGTTTCAGCTTGCGGACTCTCTCCATTAACGCGGGAGAAGAAGACAATTATAACTAGAAAGACGCTCAAAATTTTCATCTGAGCTCACACAGATTTCAAAATGTGTTTGATGCCGCGGACGGGGATCACGACCCAGCTGGGACGATTGTTTAGCTCGTAGCCGACCTCGTAAACGGCCTTGTCCAGCAGATAGGCTTCGATCATTATTTGGAGGTCCTCAGTGTTTTGCGGGATGAAGACAGCGCTGCCCGTTGTCTTCAAATAGCTCTGCAAAAAGACGCTGCCCATGTGACGATACCAGAGATCGGCCCAGCGTTCCAAAAATGGCACATCTTCTTTGCGCATGGCCGGCTGCCAAAGGGCGCTGTAGGCGGCGTACTGGAAGGAGCGCATCATGCCGGCGACATCGCGTAGCGCGGAGCGTTTTAGTTTGCGCTCGCTGAGTGGTCGTGCCGGTTCGCCTTCGAAGTCCAAAATGACAAAGTCTTTTCCGGTGTAAAGCAACTGACCAAGATGATAGTCGCCATGAATCCGAATTTTCGCGGCGTTGGTGCGACGATCGAGTAGCCGTTTTTCGCGCGAGAGTATCTCTTGTTCTGCACCGAGCACTTCCTTCGCTTCGTCCCGGAAGGCTGCCGGAAGATCGGCTAATTTTTTTTCTAAAAGAGTAAACGCGCGTCGCAGCGACGCCCGCATATTTTGGTAAACAGAGCGCTGCGCCATCGCGTTGAATGGTTCGGGCCGGAACGCCGGATCGTCCGGATACGAGGCGAGCGCGAGATGCAGTTCGCCAGTGCGTTGCCCGAGTAGCTTCATTTTCTCAGGATAAACGCCACCGAAAAGCTCATCGAGCAGCGCTCCTGGGGGCGCGATTTCATTCTGAAGATCGGCTTTGCGACCGAGTACCCGCTCGTAATAACGGCCGACTGCGTCCAGCGTAAGCGACCAGACATCACCTTCGTTAGTAACGGCGCGCTGTAGCAGACACACCACAGTCGGTTCTGCTTTAGCACGGCGATATTCGATTGCGCCGATAAACGCCGGCACATTTGGAAACTTGGTGTGTTCTGTGAGAAACCGAGTTATTTCAACATCCGGATTAACGCCATCCTCGATCTTGCGATAGAGTTTCAGAAAGAACTTGTTATCAAAGAGCATTGAGGAGTTACTCTGTTCCGCGCCTAAGACTTGCGAATTCTGTGGGCTAGTGGATTGATCAGCTTCGAAATCCTTGGCAGTAATGCCGACGAGTTCGCCAGCACGAGCCTTCACGATCTCGCGCCTCGCGATCGTATCGAACAACCGCGAGCGGCATTTCACGTCCCAGGTTGCATCAAACAGTACGTTTTCGCCGTTACCCGCGAAACGCGCGATGATGGCGTGCGGTGCGGCTTGAGAAACGGCGCGCGCATTTTCACCGGAGGCAATGCCGACCGGAAGGACATATGTCTCAGTGGGTGCATCGAGATAGCTGACTTCAAGGAGCCAAAGTTGAGCACTATCGGCGTCGTCCGAGATCGAAGGCTGCTCAACGATCTTCAAACTGCGAAAGGTTCGCGCCTTCGAACCGAACCAGCGGCAGGTTTGGAGGTATCGAGGTAAGATTTCGCGTTCGATTGCGGCGCGTTGACCATTGGTGAGCAATGTTTCCAGTTCGATTGGCGCACTGATCACTGGCACCGTTTTCTTTCTTGGCGCTCGGCGCCCATCGGTCGGCGAGTGCAGGGCGAACCAGTAGTATGCATGCGGTCCAAGCGTGATGACGTAGCGGGATTTTCTAATTGGGCGAAAGAGATTGCGGCTAAAAACTTCCATCGGCACGTAGCCAGCGAAGCGGGAAAGGTCTAATTCCGCTGATTGCGCGAAGCGGGAAAGGTTCACTATCACCAGAACGATCTCATCTTCGTACCGGCGAAGGAAGGCGAGAACCTTCGGGTTGTCAGGATAGAGAAATTCGAGCGAGCCGCGTGAGAATGCCTTGAAATTTTTCCGCATGGCGATGACCCTCCGCATCCACCAGAGCAACGAAGAGAGGTTTTTCTGCTGGTTCTCCACATTGACGGCTTCGTAGTGATATTCAGGGTCGATCGTGATCGGAAGATAAAGTTGCTGTGGGTTTGCTCGTGAAAATCCGGCGTTGCGGTCAGGGCTCCACTGCATCGGCGTCCGGCAACCATTGCGATCACCAAGGTAAAAATTGTCGCCCATGCCGATCTCATCTCCGTAATAGATAATCGGCGTGCCGGGCATCGAGAATAGCAGCGTGTTGAGCAGCTCTATTTTGCGACGGCTGTTTGCCAGCAATGGAGCAAGGCGCCGACGAATTCCAAGATTAATACGAGCGTGCGGATCGGTAGCGTAAACGCGATACATGTAATCGCGTTCCTCGTCCGTGACCATTTCGAGGGTCAGCTCGTCATGATTGCGTAGAAACATCGCCCACTGACAGCTCTCGGGGACCGGCGGAGTTTGCTCGAGAATGTCGATAATGGGGAAGCGATCCTCCATCTGCAACGACATGAACATGCGCGGCATGAGCGGGAAGTGAAAATTCATGTGCGATTCGTCGCTGTTGCCAAAGTAAGCGGCCGCGTCTTCCGGCCATTGGTTCGCTTCGGAGAGCAGCATGCGATTTGGAAATTTCGCGTCGATGTGGGCGCGAAGCTTGCGGAGGTATTGATGCGTCTCTGGCAGATTCTCGCAGCTCGTGTTTTCTCGTTCGTAAAGGTACGGGATAGCGTCAAGACGAAGTCCGTCAACGCCCAGACCCAGCCAGAAATCGCAGACTTTCTCCACGGCATCGTGCACTGCCGGGTTATCAAAGTTCAGGTCCGGCTGATGCGAATAAAAGCGATGCCAATAATAAGCTTTTGCTACAGGGTCCCATGCCCAGTTCGATGTTTCGAAGTCTTTAAAAATGATTCGCGAATCCTTGTATTTCTCCGGGGTGTCACTCCACACATAGAAGTCTTTGTAGGCAAGATCGTCGCTGGAGGTGCCGGCGCCGGCTGCGGCTACGGCGCGCCGGGACTTTTGAAACCATGGGTTTTGATCGGAAGTGTGATTGATGACTAGCTCCGTGATGACGCGCAGATTTCGCGCATGCGCCGCATCAAGGAATGCGCGGAAATCGTCAAGAGTGCCGAAATTTGGATTGACGTCGAAGTAATCGGCGATGTCGTATCCGTCGTCCCGCAGCGGCGACGGATAAAACGGCAGAAGCCAAATGGCAGTGATGCCGAGTTCCTGAAGATAATCCAGTTTCTCTATCAGACCGCGGAAATCGCCCATCCCGTCGCCGTCGCTGTCGCAAAACGTTTTGACGTGCATCTCGTAGATGATTGCATCTTTGTACCACAACGGATCCACGTTCGTTTGAGTCTCCCCTTGCGCCATGCGTTTAATCATTGACGCACAAAACGCGCGACGCAATCGTGGTTCTTCGGTTCCTCGCTAGATTTATCGCGAAGCGCGATTCGGAGGCATCAGCCAAACTGCGCTTGGAAACCGGTGGACGAACTGGTTTGTGCAGATTAAGAGATCAAATGGAGAGTCCGCGCGTGCGCTCCGTTGATCGATTTGCTTAATTTCCTGACCTCTCATGGGACGATCCAAACTGATTTCTTCCACACGCCGGAAACCAAGGAAACGTGCGCGCCTCACAAAATCGCGAGCGCCAGCCGTCTCTGTCATCCCGCAAGTCGAGCTCGGAGCCCCGAGCGACTTGGAATTAATGAAGGCGATCCAAGCGGAAGACCCCGACGCGCTTTCTCAGCTCTACGATCGGTACAACGGCATTTTGAAGGCGCTTATTTTGCGAGTGATTCACAACGAAGCCGAGGCCGACGATCTTTTGCAGGAGATCTTTATGGAGATTTGGAACCAGGCGAAAAACTTCTCTTCCCAAAAGGGCAAACCGCTCGGCTGGATGGTGACATTGGCCCGGCGACGGGCGATTGACGGGTTGCGGAAAAAGCAGGCCTATGCGCGCGCAGAAGAACGTCTGCAGAATGAAACTGAACAACAGCCTGATGCATGGGCACATAATGTCACCGAAGAGGAGATCGTCCTCAGCGACACGCGTAACCTGATTCGCAAGGTGATCGCAGGCCTTCCACCAGCCCAACAACAGGCCATCGACCTCGCATTTTTTCGAGGTATGAGCCAGCGCGAAATCGCCGCGAAAACGAATACACCCTTAGGCACGGTAAAGACCAGGCTTGAACTTGGACTTAAAAAAATCTATGACGGCCTCAAGGAGTTAAGAAGTGAACTTTAAGGAATTCCAGAACCAATCGCGGCTCTACGTCATTGGCGCGTTGGACCCGGAAGAGGTGGAGGAATTCGAAAAAGCGCGCAAGAAATTTGGGAAAAAAGCCGAAGATTACATCGGCGAATGTTACGGATTACACGAAGCATTTGCGCTGAGTCTGCGTCCGGCGAAAGCCTCAGGCGCAATCAAAGAGCGGCTGATGGCGATGGTGCGCGCGCGGAAGGAAGCGTAGTCGTGAGCCTGGTGGCTCAACCACCCACGTCGCGCAGGATAAATTCCTGAAGAAAACCGTAGAAGTTTATCTGGAACAGGCTGAGGTCCCGGCGTGATCCGATGGGTGAGCGAAAGTGATCGCCGAGTTCGCTTTCGGTGAAGCCATTTTTTGCGGCGATCACCAGCCGTGCCTGATTAAGTGCGCTCAGCCACGCATCGGTATGTTTGGCGGGAATGCGCAGCGTGCGATTCGCCATACTTTTTTCGTTGCCGTTTAGTTGCTCCAAGTCGGCGGCCACGGTTTCGGTAGCGCTCTGAAAAAGGCGCCGCAGTTCAGGTTCGACGTACTGCTTCCACTCTGCGCAAAGCTCCGGTTCTTTTCCATTTGTTGGGGAACTGAAAAGACGTTGCTCGGCAGCTGGTATTCCGTCTGGGCTGGCGCTGGCGGGAATCTGCCGAAGAAGCTCGGCAAGAAACGGGTCTAACTCAGAGACCACGATATGGTCGTTGTGCCGGCAAATCTCCATATCAACTGATTTTTTCCAGTGTGGCGAGCAGGAGATAGCCGTGCAACTGCTGTACATAAAGCTCTGCAGGCTCTCGCATGCCGGCCCATAAAATGGAACGTCCCTTGTGATGCACTTCAAGCATGTGTCTTTCCGCTTTCTCGCGCGGATAGCCAAAGACTCGTTGAAAGACCATCGTGACGTAGCTCATCAAATTCACGGGATCATTGTGGACCACCACCTGCCAGGGAAGATCGAGATCTTCTTCCGAGCGGGTTTCCTTGGTGGGCTCCGCGGTCGTCACAGACCCAGTCTCGTCCAAAACATGAGTCGGTCCCTTTGTTTGTTTGCTCTGCGCTCGGCATCCGACGCCCCGCCGTCGCTTGCGACTCATGGTAGGAACGCTAACATACGACGCTGTCAGTTCAAACAAGCTGTAGGGGTGCTGTAGTCGGCATCCGTGACGCCGGTTCTGGGATCATTCGTTCTGCCGCGATCATCGATCCCGGCTACAGTTGCGTAGAATTCTTTGCTGCACTCTTTTCATTTTCCGCGCGCCAGGCTGCGTGCGATCGTCAAACCCGTGCAAATGTAAAAGCCCATGGACGACATAAAGGCGAAGCTCATTCAGGAGCGATGTTCCAAATGCCCGAGCATTCCTCCTGGCTGTCTCGACGCTGATAAAGATTTCGCCGTGTTGAAACGTGAGCACGTCGGTCGGACCCGTTTGATGCATAAATTTCCGATGTAATGAGGCCATCCGTCGATCCGAGATGAGCCAGACGAAAACCTCATGCAATTTTCTCAAGTCCGTCTCTTTCTCGTTGCGCAACTGCAGAGATTTTCGCACTGCTTTTGCCGCGAACATTTGGAGATCCGCGACACGGACTGGGATTTTTCGCTGACGATTGCGCACGTTGATAAGAGTGGACACGGTCTCGCTCTGCAAACCAGTACACTTTGCTGTCATTCCGAGCGGAGCGAAGCGTAGTCGAGGAATCTCTGATCAGAAAAGGCAAGAGATGTCTCGACTTCGCTCGACATGACAAAGTTGAAGCCGCTAACCTCCTTCATGCCGGTGGCCTTTGTTCCGACTGGAAGTTGCGCGTGATTAATCGTGCGCCTTTATCGAAGGTAAAATACGCCCACGCCCATTGGAAGAGGACGAGCAAGCGGTTTCGAAAACCGACCAGGAAAAAGATGTGCACGAATAACCACGCCAACCAGGCCGGAAGACCGCTCAAGTGCGTGAATTTTAGATCCGCGACTGCTTTGTTCCGACCAATTGTCGCAATGTTTCCCTTGTCCCAATAATGGAAGCGCTGCGGTTTGCGCCCCTTGATCATCGCAAGAATATTGCGCGCGGCGTGACGCCCTTGTTGAATTGCTACCGGAGATACTCCAGGCAAAGGCTCTCCGGTCTGATGTGAAAAGTTTGCCAGGTCGCCAATGACCTGAACCTCTGGGTGGCCGGAAATACTAAGGTCATCGTTCACAACGATGCGGCCGACCCTGTCAATTGGCGCGCCGATTGTTTTGCCAACGAACGAGGCATTGTTGCCGGCTGCCCAGATTTTGACACGGCAGGGGATGAATTCGTCGCCGAGTTGCGCTCCAGCCTCATTTAGATTCGTTGCTCGGACGCCTGTGCGCACGTCTACGCCGAGATCTGTGAGCTGCTTTTGAGCGCTTTGCGATAAATCCTCGGGAAAGGCAGATAGCAAGCGCTGCTCGCCTTCGATGAGAATGACCCGTGCCCGGGACGGATCGATATGGCGAAAATCTTTCGCTAGCGTGTAACGGGAGATTTCTGCGATTGCTCCGGCCATTTCCACCCCGGTGGGTCCGCCACCGATGATCACAAACGTCATCGCCGCCTTGCGGGCCGCTTCATCGTTGGTTTTTTCCGCATATTCGAAAGCCATGAGAATCCGGCGCCGCAGCTCAATCGCGTCTTCAAGGCTCTTCAATCCGGGCGCCAGTTTTTCCCAGTCATTATGTCCGAAGTAGGAATGCCGGGCGCCAGTCGCGAGAATCAGATAATCGTAGTCGAATTCTAGGTCGGCCGTTCTCACTTTTTTGGCAGTGACATCCACGGACTGCACTTCGGCGAGGATGACCTCTACGTTTTTGGATTTGCTCAATACCGAGCGCACTGGAGCCGCAATGTCTGCCGGCGAGAGCGCGGCGGTCGCCACCTGATAGAGTAAAGGCTGAAAAAGATGGTAATTTGTGCGGTCGATCACTGTGACCCGCACATTTTTGCGAGCAAGCTTCTTTGCCGCCTGAAGGCCGCCAAATCCAGCGCCGATTATGATAACGTGCGGTTTTTGATTCTGCGATTCCTTCATCCTCGAAAGTTTCACCAACGTTCAACTCCGAAATGATCGCGGGCAAGCGCTCCGCGCAAAGTGCCGAATATCCAAGCAAAGTAAGCGGGGCGAACAACAAAAGGCGGTTGTGAAAACCTAACTACCTAATATCTTGTCGCCTTATGCCAAAACCAATCGCTCGCAGTAAAACCCGTAAATCCGTAGCAAAACGCTTTAAGATTACAGCGCGTGGTAAAGTGTTGCGAGCGCACTCTTCGCGGCGGCACTTGCTGTCAGTAAAAAGTGCAAAGCGGAAGCGCCATTTGAGCAAAGCAGCGTGCGTAGACGACACGGATGTCGCCCGCATTAAGGCAAATCTGCCATTCGGTTAAGAGTCGTCCAGCTCGTTTGAGGAGTCGACCAACTAATATCGGCGTACGCTCGCTGGCGAAACGGTTTCGTCGCTCCGAGTCGTAGTTGCCGTTGTGTGTGTGGTTGTGACGCCGTACCACTGGCGCGCTGCTTCCAGGGAATCCGGTCCCGGTTCAGGACTGTAAAGATCTCGTCGGTTAACGAGCGTTGTACAGGAATTCACAGTAGCGAAAAGAAAAGCCAGCAAAAGCCACGCGAACCATTTCACGGTTCGATGCAAACAGAAGCGTCACAGCTTGTCAATGTCTCCGGCTTTTCCGCGAAGGCGGTCAGGGGGTTGCACGATGCCAATCTTGCAGAGAAATTCGCTTTCCGTCAGGGGCTATGGATTGAGGACTTACGAATCCCGCCAGGGCAGGAATGCAGCAACGGTAGTCTGATCCTCCTTGCCGTAGTTCTCTGGCGGACTTTTTGAGGTACGCGACCGACGGGTGCGCCGTAAACAGCTACGTCATGAAGCTGCTAAGAACAAAAACAGCACGCTTTTCGCAGGTCATTGAAACGTGTGGCAAGCCGCAGGTTTATACTCTTTGGCAAAAACCATCTACTGATCGTCACCTCCAGGCGCAGCTAAAGAATAATCGAGTCATGACAATCCTGAAGACCGAAAGCGGGACAGATTTTGGAATTGCTGGTTTCAAAGAGAAGAAAGGTGCCACTTTTCTTGTTTTTCCTAAGTCCGTGAAAAAGTTCACGGACAAACGCGTGATTGGAATTGACTGGGCCCTTATCAGTGAATAGCGCTCGGAAAAACTCGACGGCTTAAAGTCGTCAAGTTTCAATGGCGCACGTTTTCATCTCGTAGAGAATACAGAGCGCTGCCGCTCCTAAGCGGCGGACGCACCGTCTCTAGCACGCTACCCTGGCGGCCAGGCGAGGGCGCGTTTGCCTAGAACATGGACATGCAAATGCGGGACACTTTCACCCGCATCTGGCCCGCAATTGATGACGACACGGTAGCCGCTCGATAACTCCAGTTTTTTCGCCAGATCGCGAGCAACTAGAAGCAATTTGCCGAGTAGGGCGCGATCTTCGTCCTTCGCATCAGTAAGGCGAGGAACCACTCTCTTGGGCACGATCAGCACGTGCACAGGTGCTTGTGGATTAACGTCGTGAAAAGCGACTGCGTCGTCATCTTCCCAGATAATTTTCGCTGGAATTTGGCGCGCGATGATTTTTTCGAAAATGGTCATGGCGTGAAATGGTTAGTCACCTAAAGAATTCGGGTAAATCTGCGCATTCTGGCCGTAATTCAAATGCGAAACGCCATCGTTTCGAAGCTTTTCGACGACTCCGATGGAACTCCTTTAACGCAGCGAACAATCGAGTCTCTCAACGGTGGGGTCGATTGCAGAGGTTAGTCTTTCGCGCACGAAGCAGACAATTTCCTCGCGCAATGCGTCGCAGGCGCGCGTCCACGTCTTGACACCTCGAAGATGTTTTACGCAAGGCTGCAGTGAGCAAAGCTGGAGATTATCGGCGCCAATTTCGATCAGGCTGTTGATTCGCTTTTCCAAAAGATCAAAAAATGCGAGCTCGTAGCCTGCGCCGGCATGGTAAGCGATATCGAGCAACGAGACGGAAATGGGCGGAGGCGCCGGCGCGAAAAAGGGCACGATCTCCTTGTAACCAATCGCCTTCAGGACATATCGCACGGTCTGTGACAACTGAGTAAACGCGACGACGTTTTCGTCGTTTCGCAAGTGCAGGTAAAAGGCGATGCTTTCCGTCACGTGATCGGTCAACCACCAACTGGGGTAGCCAGCTTCGTCGGCCGCACGCGTGATCGCCGCATGCAGCCAATCGCGATTGAATTCGAACAGCTGCCCCGAATCTGTGCGGAGATATGGAAATTCTTCTTTAAACGCGACCATGATTCTTACTGGTTGGCATATTGTGTGATCCAGGCGCGGGATTCTCTCCGGTCTCAGGCGGAAATAATTCCCGCTGAAGCGCATTCGGTTTGACGCGATGTCCAAGGGTATGAATGGCATCTACAAATTGATCGACGTCCTGAAACTGCTGGTAAACTGAGGCGTAACGCAGATAGGCTACTTCATCGATTCCACGCAGTTTTTCGAGCACTTTGGCGCCGATTACGGACGAAGGAACCTCACGGCCGCTTGTTTCAAGTTCGTGCACAATCTCATCCACAGTGTCTTCCAAGGTAAGAAGACTGGTGGAGCGTTTTTCGAAAGCTTTCGCGATGCTGGCAGCCAGTTTGCGCCGATCAAATGGTTCATGGGTTCTGTCACGCTTCACCACGCGCAGATCAGAGCGCTCGATTTCTTCGTACGTCGTAAAGCGATACTTGCATTTCAGACATTCACGGCGACGACGGATACTCGAACTATCCCGCGACTGACGGGAATCGATGACCTTGTCATCACGAGACCCGCACTTGGGGCAACGCATAGTATGAGAATCGCAATTACCATACTATTCCTTGTGGTGTCAACGCTTCTTTGATTGTTTGTACGAGTTAGCGGACGAATTGGAAAAACTACGCGAGGACGCGTACACACTCCCGCATTCGCATGGCTACCGCGCGGCGAGCCGAAAGCTTTCGCGAAAACGGACGGATCTTTTATTGGATTTCGCACGCGGTGCTTTGAAGCGCGATGTGTCTTGCATCGCTTTCATTGAGCGCGTCGCATTGACGCGACGCACTACCGACGATACACGCTTGCAAATGCAAACGCGCGCGCCGCGTAGCGCTCACTACGGTCCATGGCTGGTTGGTCTAGGTGCCGCGCTCTGGGGGACGGAGAGTGCCTGGCGGGTCCCGCTTAACGAGTTGTTCGACGCCAAGGTAATCGTTTTCTGGGAACACGTGCTCATTCTGGTCATGTTCCTGCCGATTTTGATTTCGCGCTTATGCGAGATTCCAAAAGTCCACGTGCGGACGTGGGGTTATCTTGTTTTTTCAGGATTCGCCGGCTCGGCAGTCGGCACGATCTTCTTCACTCTAGCACTAAAGTACGGGAACCCGACGGTGGTGAATGTCGTTCTAAATATCCAACCCGTTATATCAACCGTTGGGGCGTTCCTGCTTTTTGGCGACCGGCTTGCCCGTCGTTTCTTCATTTATGCTGGCATCGCAATCGTCGCCGGTATCTTCGTTTCTGTGACCCACCCAACCATGATCGGCGTCTCTTTTGAACGCGCCGGCCTGAATGTTGGATCCGGATATGCACTGATCTGTGCGCTTTTCTGGGGACTCTCTACTGTGGCCGGTCGCGGCGTGATGATCGGCATGTCGCTTCGACTTGCCTCGAGCATGCGCATCGTTGTTGGCCTCGCATGCATGACGCTGATTCTTCTGGGCTACGGCAAACTTCACGGCGCAGCACTCTGGCCAGCAGCGGCGCAAGTGCACACTGTTAAGGCAATCGTCTTACTGTTGTTCCTGGCGTCAGTCTCAGGTGGAATTCCGCTCTTGGTTTATTTTGAAGGACTGCGTCTTACGCGCGCATCAACGGCCGGCTATTTCGAAATGATGCAAACGCTCGCTGCGGTGTGCATCACGTGGGGCATTTTCCACGCGACGCTTCACCTGCATCAGCTGATCGCAGCGTTCGTGCTGATCGCCGCGGTGGCGATGGTGCATCATGTGCAACAACAGGGTGCGCCTCTGGGGCAGCAGGCTGATTAACGCAGCGGCGCGAACTGAAACCAGGTAATGGCTAAGCGGCCTTTCGTCTCAAGACATGCTTTGAGAGTTCGCTTGGCTAGATTCTTTTGTAGCTACCGCTTTCTCCGGAAACTCGAAACCGACTTTCCCGTGCTCCAATTTCAAGTAGGCGGAGAACGGGCGTCCTCTCTTCGAGATGAAACCCTCCAAGAGATCCGTTTTTCCCGTTGCCAGTAGCTTCTGCGCCTGCTCTTTCGGAATGTCCTTACCGAGGATTGTTTTGCTTAGCTTGAATTTGCATGGCTTTCGGTCAGCCTGCGATCGCTCACAGATGTAGCTATTCTTAGTTTCGAAAATCTTTCCGCCACACATTGGACATTCTCCAAGCGTCTCTTGTCCTGAAAAATCGATTTTGGCGACCGATTCCTTGGGCTTTCGTTCTTTTCTTGCCTTTGGCTCGCGCTTTTCGAATTCGAAGCCTACGTCTTTCTTGTCGGTGATCACCAGGAATGCTTTGAACGGTCTGCCTTTTCGGGAAATGAAGCGCGGAAACAAATCAGTCTTGCGGGCGCTGAGCAGTTTTTTCATCTGCTCGGAGTCTATCGACTGTTGCAGGATGACTTTGCCTGCTCGGAAGTCGCAGCTCTTATTCGGACCTACTGAATTTTCGCAGACATAGCTCATTCCCAACTCGAACACGCGCCCGCCACACTTTGGACATTGGCCGAGCGGCTCCTTTCCCGAGAAGTCCACCGGTTGCGCGGCGCCGTTCTCCTGACCATTCGGTCCGAAATCGAATTCAGCCTTGAAATCGTCGCTTAGCTTGAGCACCGCGGGGAAACGCTTGCCTTTTCTGCTGCGAAACCCGCTCAAAGGCCCGACGTGCTTGTCACGGACGAGAGTCTCAAATTCTTCCCGACTCAGCAATCGGCCGGCGATAGTCTTCCAGATCGTGAAGTCGCACTCCTCGTTTGTGCAGGTAAAGCTCTTGAAGCGCTCGATGATGGGGGAACCGCACTTTGGGCAGGTGCCAAACGGCTCGCTGTCGGGCATATGCTCATCGGGATGAAAATGCTTCGCCTTGCCGACGATTTCTTCAGTGAGATGGCGAATGTCGCGCATAAACGCGTCGCGCGTAAGCTTCTTATGCTCGATTTCGCGCAAACGAAATTCCCATTCACCGGTGAGCTCCGGGCTGGTCAGCTCTGGCACGGCATTTTTCAAAAGCGTGATCGTCTGAATAGCCTTCGCCGTCGGCTGCAGTTCCTTTCCTTGTCGGGTCAGGTAATGCGCTGAAATCAATGTTTCGATGATGGACGCGCGAGTGGCCGGTGTTCCCAGCCCTTTCTCTTTCATCGCGTCGCGCAGTTCTTCGTCCTCGACAAGCTTTCCTGCGGCTTCCATCGCGCTGAGGATGGTCGCTTCGCTGTAGCGAGCCGCCGGCTTAGTTTGATCTGTTTTGATTTCGACGCCGATTGTTGCGACGCGCTCGCCTTGGGCCACTGGCGGCAGGTTGTCTTCCGGTTTCTCACTGGCGGTTTCGCGGCCATAAACTTCTAGCCATCCAGGTGCGACCAGAATTTTCCCTTCCGTCTTGAACGGCTCGCCTTCGACACGCGTGATCCGAGTCGTGTTCTGGTATTGAGCAGGCGGGAAGAATATGGCCACGAAGCGTTTGGTCACCATATCGAAGAGCTTTTGCTCGTGATCATCGAGTGAGTGTGAAATGGTGCCGGTCGGAATAATCGCAAAATGATCGCTTACTTTTGCGTTGTTGAAGATACGTCTGTTGGCCTTAACCCAATTGTTATCGAGCACTCTTCGAGCGAATGGATTATCGATCTTGGCCAGCGTCGATCTTACGGTGCCTATGTAATCTTCCGGCAAAGCCCGCGAGTCTGTGCGCGGATAAGTGATGGCTTTGTGCTTCTCATAAAGGGCCTGCGCGATTTGTAATGTGCGTTTCGCCGAGAAACCGAAACGATTGTTCGCTTCGCGTTGCAACGTCGTAAGATCATACAGTTGCGGAGCGACCTGGGTCGTCGGCTTCTTCTCCTCCAGTTCGACGATCCCATCCTTGCCACTGCACGTGCGCTGAATGGCATCTGCAATTTCGCGATGCCATAATCGCGGCGCAGCGCGGTGCTCGTCCCAAAGCGAGCCGTTTGCAGAGTCAAGCTGCTGCTCTGCAGCGGGCAAATTCAGTTGAAGGCGGTCCAGCAGTCTCTGTGTTCGCTCAACTTCAGTCTCGTCTTTCTTGAACGCTTCATCGAACCATCGACCCGCATATTCGGCCGCTGCGGCACGAAATTTACCGATGATCTCATGCAGTTCGCGAGCTTTGAACTCCTGAATCTTTTTCTCGCGATCAACGATGATTGCGAGGGTCGGTGTCTGCACGCGCCCGAGGGAAGTCACCGTGCTGCCCCGCCCGCCACTAAGCCGCAACGTAAAAGCGCGCGTCGCGTTGATGCCGACCAGCCAGTCCGCCTCGTTCCGGCTACGTGCTGCGCTGGCCAGTGGCTGCATCTCGGTATCGCTGCGCAGTCGGGCAAATCCTTCGCGGATGGCCTCCGGCGTCATCGATTGCAACCAGAGACGCTTGATTGGCTTTTTTGTCCCGGCGTATTGAACGATGTAGCGAAAGATCAATTCGCCTTCGCGACCCGCGTCGCAGGCATTGATGATGTCGGAAACATTTTTGTCTTTGATGAGCTTACGAAGAACATTGACTCGGCCGCCCATTTTTTCCGCGGGCGCAAGCTCAAATTCGGCCGGCATGATGGGCAGTTTGTTCATGTTCCACTTGTCCTGCTCTTTCATGGACGCAGGTACCGCGAGCTCAAACAAGTGGCCGATTGCCCACGAGATGAGATATTTCTCATTCTCGTAGTAATCCTTGCCTTTCTTGAAGCCACCCAGCGCCTTGGCGATGTCGCCGGCAACCGATGGCTTCTCCGTAATTATGAGAGACTTGGACATGGGGGCTGGCAATCGAACCCAGTTACGGGACTTTTGCAAGTCGGAGACGTTTTTTAGACACGCGTGCCCCGCGGAAACCCGCATAACGCTATACCTATCCCAGCCTTACGAAGTATTTCCCCGGCAATTGTTTGACCAAACGCTTCAATTCCAATTGCAACAGGGTGGACGAAACTGTCGCGCTTGGCAGGTGTGTTTTCTCTGTGATGTCATCAATTGATGTCTCCGTCGCTTCGATGGCGTCGTAGATGCGGCGCTCTTCCTCGGAAAGCGGCGGCAAGGGCCGCGCCGCGGCTTCGGCGGACGGTTTTGTCTCAGGCAGAAGAATCTGCAGATCATCCAGGATGTCGCTGGCATCCATGACCAGCTTGGCGCCTTGCTGAATGAGACGATTAGATCCCATCGCGCTCGGCGCGTTGATGTGGCCGGGAACGGCGTAAACCGATCTCCCTTGTTCTAGTGCTTGCGATGCCGTGATGAGCGCCCCGCTATTCAAGCCTGCCTCCACGACGAGAATCCCGTGACTCCAACCCGAAATGATCCGGTTGCGCATTGGGAAGGTTTGGCGGTCTGGTTCAATTTCCATGGAAAATTCGGACACGACCGCCCCATTTCCTGCTCGAATTTTTTCGGCAAGCGCAGCGTTCTCCGGCGGATAGAGTCTTGCCAGCCCGGAGCCGATCACCGCGATCGTGCGGCCTTTTGCTGCGAGCGCTCCTTGATGTGCCGCAGTGTCGATCCCGCGCGCTAGTCCACTGATGACGGTCAACCCCGCATAGGCGAGCTGATATGCGAGCTTCTTCGCGGATTCGACTCCGTAATGTGTAGTGCGCCGCGCGCCGATGATGCCGATTGCGTGATGGTCGCGTTCTTTTAGTTCGCCCCAAACGTAAAGCACGATCGGCGGCGCATGAATCTCGCGCAGCGCCCTGGGATACGACGGTGATTCCTGCGTTATGACCGTGGCTCCGAATTCGCGAATCCGGTCAAGCTCCGCGCCAAGATCGACAATCGATTCCCAGTTGCTAATTTGATCGGCTACTTCGTTGCCGATTCCTTCGACTTTTCGAAGCTCGTTGCGCTTCGCTCCGAGAATTTCTTGCGGCTCCTTGAATACTTCGAGTAATTTTCGCAGCCTCACTGGCCCGACGGTCGGTAGCATATTGAGCGCGATACATGCTCCCGTCGCGTTCATTCGTAAGCCGCAAGCTGGACGCTCGCGCTTTTTCTAGAAGGGGATCTCGTCGTCGTCTGGCGCGGCCGACGTTGCGGACTTCGGCGGTGCAGTCGCTTTGCTGCCAGCGCTTCGATCTTCCTCGGCGGTCTCACCCACGGCGCCGCCCGGACGACCGCCTAGCAACTGCATGCTCTCGCCCACAACGCGAAGTTTAGTCCGCTTTTGCCCGGTCTGCTTGTCATCCCAGCTATCCATTTGCAGACGGCCCTCGATGAAAACTGGCCTGCCTTTCCTTAAATATTCCCCAGCGATTTCGGCCAGACGCGCCCACAGCACAACATCGACAAAGGTAACTTCTTCGCGTCTCTCCCCGCCCTCAGTTGTGTAAACGCGGTTGACGGCGATGCCGAGATCGCACACCGCGCTGCCCTTGGGCGTATAGCGAACCTCGGGATCGCGCGTGAGATTTCCAAGCAGAATGACTTTGTTGAAACTGGCCATGACTGCTTATACCCAAGTCATTTCGGTTTCGCCATCCTTTTCGCAGGCTTTTCCCTCTTTTGCTCGACTCGCTGGTAACTTTGGCGATAAACCTCTGGGTCGAGCTTGAATTTTAAGCGCAGTTTTGCAATCGACTGCGGCTCAGCGTTGAAGACAAAGTTAACGTAATATCCGGCGTTGAGCGGTCCTGCGACGTAGGAAAACTGGCGCTTATCCATTTTCTGCACCTGTTCGATCTGGGCGCCTTCTTGTCGGAATTCGGATTCCAATCGATCGATGACTTCCTTGACTGTATCTTCCCTGCCTTGTGTGTTCAGCACAAGCAGAGCTTCGTAATGGTGTTTCATGGTTCTTCAGTTTTGTTGAAAATGTTCATCGCGGAAATGAGATCATTGTCAATCGCGCATTTCACCGCTCCTACTGCGCGATCGATTGTGGATCTAACAATCGGCTTTTCCTCTTCAAAGAACCGGCTCAATACGTAATCGACTGATCCTGCAGGTGGAGGCTCTCCGATTCCAATTCGGAGACGGGGGATTTCTTCGGTGCCAAATTGCATAATGACCGATTCGAGGCCGTTATGGCCGCCCGATCCACCGCTGGCCCGCAATCTCAGGCGGCCGAGCGGCAACGCCATATCATCAAGCACCACAAGAATCTCCGGCGGCTTGATCTTGTAATACTGCGCTATTTTCAGGAGGGGGTAGCCACTCCGGTTCATGTGGCTCATTGGTCTTACCAGAAACACATCGCTGCATTTGGCCATTAGTGCGTCCCACTTTGTCGACTTCTCCCAAGTCGATCCAAACTGCGCGGCAAGCTGATCGGCTACCATGAAACCAATGTTGTGCCGGGTGGCTGCATATTCCGGCCCAGGGTTTCCCAGCCCAGCTACCAGGCGAATCAACGATTCTTCCACGTCCGCTCAAGCCGCGATCCAGTCCGAGCCGGACTGGCAATTTTTGCAATCCGCAATCAAGAAAGCTACTTCTTTTGCTCTCTTTCCTTTGCAGTCGGCGCGGCGCCAGCAGCTTCGCCCTCTTCCTTCTTCTCGGTGATAACTTCCGGGCCTGCGGCCGCGGCAGCTTCAGCTTCAACGGTAACCGGTTCTTCTTCGACCACTGGAGCCAGCACGGAAAATGCCGTCAAATCCGCTGGCACCTTCGCAGTTACTCCGGAAGGCAGTTGAATGTCGCGCACGTGGATGGAATCGCCGATATTCAATTGTGAAACGTCTACGGTGATCCGATCTGGCAAATCACGAGGCAAACACTCGATGGCCAGCGCTCTCAGGCTCTGCTCAAGCAGTCCGCCAAAAGTCTTAACGCCGACAGGCGTACCAGTTGGTTCGAGAGGAACTTCAGCCTGGATCGTTTCATCCATGGATATGGCATGAAAATCGACATGGACGATTTCTCCACCCACTGGTGAATGCTGCACCTCTTGCACGAGAGCGGCGCGATTCGATTTTTCGCCCGCGATTTCGAGTTCGACCAAGACGTTTTCGCCAGAGGCGTGGCTCATCATTGCGTTGATGTCCCGGGCGGCGACTTGCAAGGACTGCGGTTTGACTTTCCCCCCGTAAATGATGGCTGGAATAATTCCGCGGGCTCGTAGCTTGCGTACACCCGAGCGACCGACGTCAGCCCGCGGCTCTGCCTTTAACTTAACCTGTTTTGCCATTTGTTCCGTTCTCTATGTTAAACAGCGACGAGACTGACTCGTCATTATGAATCCGCTTGATGCCTTCGCCGAGAAGCTCGGAAACGCATAGGACCGTGGTTTTAAACCCTTTCACGGCGCGCACAGGCGTGCTGTTGGTGGTTACTAATTCCGCAATTTGAGACTTTTGCAAACGTTCGATTGCCATATCAACGAGAACAGCGTGCGAGACACCGGCGTATATTTTTTGCGCGCCGCGCTTCTTCAAAAGCTCAGCGGCGGAAGTCAGCGTGCCAGCCGTCTCGGTAAGATCATCAACCAACAGCACATCGCGCCCCTCCACTTCGCCGATCAGGTATAGCGCCTCAGTCTCCGTGGCGCTTCGGCGTTCCTTCGCCACAATCGCGAGATTCGCATGCAACGCTTCCGCGTAGGCTGAAGCCATCTTGAGTCCGCCCAAATCCGGAGAAACAACTGTTGTTTTCCCCGTAAGCTCTTTTCGCAAATACTTGATCAAAACCGGGAGGGAATAGAGGTGGTCCACCGGGATGTCGAAAAACCCTTGCACCTGTTGCGCGTGCAAATCCATGGTAAGGACGCGGTTCACGCCCGAGGCGTACAGCAAATTCGCCACGAGCTTGGCGGTAATGGGGACGCGCGGTTGATCTTTTCGGTCCTGGCGCGCGTATCCGAAAAATGGAATCACGGCAGTGATTCGATCCGCGCTGGCGCGCCGCGCCGCGTCCACCATGATGAGCAACTCCATCAGATGTTGGTTGGTGGGCGGACAGGTTGGTTGAATGATGAAAACGTCGTGGCCTCGGATGTTTTCCTCGATTTTTACGTACGTCTCGCCGTCGGGAAACGAGCTGATTGTCGCCCGGCCTAGTGGCACGCCCACGTATTTGCAAATGCGCTCGGCTAGATCGCGGTTGGCGGAGCCGCTGAAAATCTTTAATTCCGGCTGGAGCGCGAACATCGAGCGGCTAACTTAGGCGTGTAGCAGTCCCCTTGGCAATCTTCAAAACTTGCCAATCAACTTTCTGTAGCGAAGTTTCAATACCGATTCCCCTATGAATGCCGAAGTTATTCCAATAGAACGGCCGACCACAAATTCCAAGGTCTTCGCGCATACGCGCTGGGATGCCATTCCCACGTTGGCTGGCCTATTTCATCTGGCTTATTTCGTTGGACTATTTTTCCTTTACCCGCATGCGCCGTTGTGGGTGATGCTGATTCTCGGGTTCATTTATTCGCTGATGGTCAATGCGAACATCAATGGAGTGGGGCACAATTTCATTCACAATCCGTTCTTCCGCTCCACGACTCTGAATCGCATTTTTGGAGTCACACAATCCATCGCCTGCTGCTTCTCGCAGACGATGTACGACGCCGTGCACATGCAGCATCACAGGGGCAATTCCGATCGCCAGGGCGAAAACGGCGAGACGGTCGATTGGTTATCAATTTATCGTCACGGCCACGACGGTGAGGCGGAAAATCCATGGAGCTATGTGTTCCTGAGTTTCTTTCGCGACGACGTCGGAGCAATTCGTAGAGAACTTCGGAAGCGCAAAAATGGCGATCTATTCTGGGGCACCCTTGAGTTGGCTGCTTTCGCGACCACGCTCTTTGTAATGTTCCTGTTTAACTGGCGCTTCGTGATTTTTTATTTCCTGCCGTTCTGGTACCTGGGCCACTGCTTCAGTTATCTCAATGGCTACTACCGGCATTATGGAGCAAATCCCGACAAACCGATCGCCTGGGGTGTAAGCAGCTACGGAAAAATCTACAACTGGCTGTTTTTTTATAACGGTTATCATGCCGAGCATCATTTCCGGCCCAAAGTGCATTGGACGAAGATGGAAAAATTCCATCAAAGCATCGAGGCCATGCAAAAAAAGGAAGGTGTTCGTACAATCAAGCGCGCGCATATGCTCGGCTTTCTGGATCCGGATTTACCAAAACGTGGTGAACCTAACCCGACGGGTGTAGCGGCGTGTGTGTCAAACGCTGAATCCGAATAGGCAGACTGGGCCGCCTGGCACAAGCGCCCCTACAACGATTTTGTAAAGCTCTTGCGAAGCTTTTCTTTCTTGGCTTCGCATTCTTCCTGCAAGCGGCGCATTTCCGAGGCAAGCTGTTTCTTCAGTGATTGCACTTCTTCGAGATTGCCAGCGATTTGCGCCTTGCGAATTTGATCCTTCAAGAAGACTTCTCTCTCGGCGATCTTCGCGCGATAAACAGAATCGACTTCTGCGATTTCTTTTTTCTGATCTTCCGTGAGCGAGATGGATGGTGACGCTTTTTCGAGTCGCTCCATCGCCAGTTCGTAAGCCGATTTCATTCGTTATCTTATTCTTACTCTTACTCGTGTTTCTTGCTCTATTTCTTAATTCAGACGGCGCGCCCCGCGCGTTCGCGCCCTACCAAAAAGCCGTGCCGAATTGCATGTCGGAAATCAATTCCTAAGTTAATTCGATGTCTCCACTAATCCAATTACTCAGCATCGATTTCGACGGCACGCTCGTTTCGCACGCTGACGAACCTGCGCTGAATCGGCCGTGTATGGAATTGATTCGGGAGCTGCAAGACGCAGGCGCGATCTGGGCAATCAACACTGGGCGCTCGGTCGATCTGCTGGAATCTGGGCTTGCGAATTTTGGAATCCCAATCCGTCCGGATTTCATTCTGACAACCGAACGCGATGTCTTTCGCCCCAGGGGAAACGGCGACAAATGGGAGCCATTCGGCGATTGGAACGATCGGTGCGCGCGCGATCACGCTGAGTTATTCGCTTCAGCCCAGCCAGTCCTCGCCGAGGTAATAGCCTTCGTGACTCAAGAAACAAAGGCGCGTCTTATTTACGATTCTGATTGCCTCGAAGGTCTTGCTGCGGAAAGCGAGGAAGAAATGGAGCGGATCGCCAAGTTTATCGAGGGGACGCGAGCCGGGCATCCAAAATTTGATTATCAACGGAACGGCATCTATCTCCGTTTTTGCCATGCCGATTATCACAAAGGCGCGGCACTTGCGGAGTTGGCACGTTTAATCGGAGTCTCGCGCGACAACATCTTCGCGGCCGGCGATCATCACAACGATATCTCAATGTTGAATGGAAAAGTTGCTGCGATGCCATCCTGCCCGGCGAACGCAATCCATGAGGTGCAAAGCGCAGTGCGTAAGGCAAGCGGTTACGTGGCGCAGCAAGAGCACGGCGCTGGCGTTTACGAAGCACTGCGTTATTTCGCGGAAAGATAAGAGGTTAAGCAGTTAAAAAGTTAAGGCGTCGAACCTTGGGATCCCTGTCGTCGACCGCGCGTCACCTTTTTAACTTTGTAACGATTTTAACTATTCAGCTTTCGCCGTAGCCAGCGCGAGCGGTGCATCAGCTTGGATTTTCCCCGCAAACCGATTCGTCATGTAAGTGAGAAGCAACACCCAAAAAGTAAGTGCCAGGCCGAACAGAGGAAATTGCAGGGCAAGCGGCAGCGAGTAGATAATTGCCATCAGGGGAATCCAGACTGCCCATGTGGCGAGCAAGGTGGGAATGATTTTGTCGCGGTAATGTTTCCATGTGAAAAGATCGCGAATGGGCTGGAGCGAGATGCCACTGTTCTTCCACTCGTAGGTCAGCACACCAAATGGGGCCGCGAAAAGAGGATTGTAACCAAATTGATCGACGCAAATTTTTGCCGCGACCACCGGTAGCGTCGCAACGTCTCCAAACCAAGCTGCTTCGCTTCGATACAAAAGGTCGACAAGCGTTCCATCGAGTCCCCACACGGGCACGGTAAATAGTAAATTACGAAGATTCCGACGGCTCGGACGTCCTCGCTGGAAGAAAAGAATCAAGAAAAACTCTGGAATAAGCGCGCCCGCCGCCACGGATGCTACGATGACAAAAAGGATGTCGTGCGTTCGCTTTAGCTCGGCCAATTGCGACAGAGCTGAGGACCCTGTGTGACTCGTGTAAAAAGCCACGAGCAACATGAGCATGAGCGTCTGAATAACTAGCGCGGGCATTGCGTTGGCCCGCGCGGCCTCCCAACCAAGTGCGAGTGGCGAGCGCGTTCTATGCGTCATCGCCGCTGAGTGTTCTCTGTGCGCCCGCGCCATCAAGCAGAAATCTCCGCCAAGCAATGATACCTAAAATCTTTAGGCTTTATGCTCTTTCGACTTCTGGTAAGCCGGGTACCTCAGCAGTGTTGATCACCAATGAACGCTTCCGCTGGCTCCGGGCCCACCCGGAGTAAACTTTCCTTCATCGGATAACTTTTCCCCAGGAACAGGTGTACCAGAGGTGGCAGAGTGGGAAACCGAGTCACCGCTCATCGAATCCTCGGATGTTGCACAGGCAGAGAGCAGCGATGCGACCAACAGAAACAGAACCGCGTGCAATGCAAAGCGTTTCTCCACGCGGCGAAGGTACCTCTGCAGATGTTTGATGCAAGCCGCGGTATCCGATAGATTTTGTGGTGAAAACCGCCGGCAAAACCGATCTAAAATCTCTCGTTTTTAGCGAGCTTCAGGAGCAGCTTCGCGAATTGGGAGAACCCTCATATCGCGCCGGGCAGATCATCGACTGGCTTTACAAAAAGCGCGTCGACACGATCGATAAAATGACTAATTTACCACGACCGTTGCGCGGACGGCTTTTCGAGACGTTTTCGCTTGGTAAGATTGACCTCGTGCGCATACTCGGCGCGCGTGATACGACGCGTAAATTTCTTTTCCGTCTGGGCGACGGAAATTTGATCGAATCAGTTTTGATTCCGGCGTCGCTGGCCCTTTACGGCGGTAGATCGGACCGTCGGACAATCTGTGTCTCGACCCAGGTGGGTTGTGCTTACGGCTGCAAATTTTGCGCGAGCGGTTTGGAAGGTTTTTCGCGCAACCTGAGTGCAAGCGAAATTATCGACCAGCTCATCGCAGTTGAGCGTGCGATCAGTGAAAAGATCGACAATGTCGTGTTCATGGGAATGGGTGAGCCGCTCGCCAACCTCGAGAACGTGCTCCGGGCGATCCGGATAATTAACGCGGAGTGGGGCCTCGGCATCGGCGCGCGTCACATCACAATTTCAACCAGCGGACTGGCGCCGCAGATTCGCAAACTGGGTGAGGAACGTTTACAAATTCGGCTGGCCGTTTCTCTGCATGGGGCCACTGACGAGGTTCGCAATCGGATCATGCCGATCAATCGCCGTTACAATATCGAGACGCTGCTTTCAGCTTGCGACTACTACAAAGCTCACAAGAAGCAACGCCTTACCTTCGAATACATCTTGATCGCAGGCGTGAACGATTCTGACGAGCAAGCGCGTCTCCTTTCTCAACACGCACACCGGCTCGCGGCAAAAGTAAACTTAATTCCGTACAATAGCGTGTCCGGTTTGCCTTGGACGCGACCTTCGGAAAAGCGCCAGGAAAAATTTCTATCGGTTTTACGAGCTGAAGGAATTTCGGCAACGCTGCGTCGCGAGAAAGGGCATGACATCGATGCAGCCTGCGGACAGTTGCGGTTGCAAACGGAACGTGAAGCACGCGCGCGTGGATAGCACGATCGGCGCGCCCGGCGGTCGCGCCCTACCAAAAAATTTTGCGCACAGCGACAAGCTCGCGTTTAGTTCTTTATCATGGCCGGCTACGAGGGTGAGCCCGAACGCGTCTGGGACGAGTATCAGTGGGAGCGTTTCCTACAGCAACAGGAGGGCAAAGCGGAAAAGTACATGCGATTGCTGGAAGAATACCTTGATGATCCCCAGCGTGACGAGATCATCGCGCGGGAAATGGGTTGGACCCAATTGTTGGATGCCAGGGATTGGAGCGCTGAACTCGATGCGCTGCCGGACGAAGACGTGGCTGAAGAGGACGATCGTGGAATCGACGAGACATTCGGATCAGCAGAGACTTTTGAAGAACACGATCTGTATCGTGCTGCCTTCGCTTTGACGATCTGGATTGATCACCTTTTCGATCGAAACGCTTCGCTTCCGAACGAGCCGGCAGCTGTGAAACTGGCGACACAAGCTGCGCTGGCGAACGCCAAGCTGGCTGCAGCCTTGAGCAGCGATAGTCTGAGCGAAATTGGGATGACAATCGCCTATTTGAAGCGGGCCTTGAAAGCAATCACGATTTCGATGGATGCGGCGGCGCAACTTCGGAAGATCGCCGGGCTGGTTACCCGCTCACAATATGCAGTCCTTCGACGGCGACTTTTTCAAGTGCGAGACGGTATTGTCACTCTAATGGGCGAATACCGCGGCGAGTGGCGTCGCCGCTTCGGCCCCGAAAGCTTTCGGGGTTGAATGAAATAGGGCCGGCTCCCGTCCAATCATGCAAACGGAAGCGACTCTGGCTCAGGCCGATGTGTCGGACTTGGACTTGGTGACACGCTGCCAGGCTGGTGACACCGAAGCATTCGACGAGCTGGTAACTCGCTACCGAACACGAGTATTTGGCATGATTTACAACATGGTTCATAGCGAGCAGGACGCGTGGGACCTTGCTCAGGACAGCTTCCTCAAGGCATGGAAATCGATTAAGCGCTTTCGGGGACGCTCGTCGTTTTACACTTGGATTTATCGGATCGTCATGAACGTGACGATCGACTGGCTCCGCAAAAGACAGGTTAAAGGCGGAGGCAGCGAGTTCGACGATTCGATCCAGCTAAAGGAAGTTGAGCCCGCATCCAAGACTGTGCCGAAGCCAGAAGCTTTGCCTCACGAGATGATGGAACGAAGTGAGATTCGTGCGCGGATAGACAGCGCGATTGCCCAGCTCTCGCCCGAGCAACGAGCTGTCATTTTGATGAAAGAGATCGAAGGGATGCAATATCATGAAATCGCGGAAGCACTCAGTTGCTCGATAGGCACGGTGATGTCGCGCCTGTTTTATGCACGCAAGAAGTTGCAAAATTTACTGAGAGACGTTTATGAAAACATTTGAAGAAAAGTGGACGGCATGGCTGGACGGACAGCTCGACGGGCGAGAACTGTCGGAATTCGAAGCGACGTTGCCAGATAAAGCTGCCGCTGAAGCCGAAAAGGCGGAGGCAAGAAAGCTTGGTGCTCTCTTGAAGCGCGAGTTGGGTGTCTCTGCACTGACAAACGAAGAGTTTTTTAGCCATCAGCTCCGTGAAACCATCCGCGAAAGTAGTGTGCCTTCTGCAGACCGCGAAGCGAGAGGCTCTACATGGTGGACAATTCCTCGCCTGTTGTGGACGGGGACCGCGTCGCTCGCCGTTTTTTTGATTTTTACAATTTTCGTCATGCGCGACAAGAACCCTGCGGAAGAATCGCAATACCTCACCCAGATTCTAAATGCGCGCGTTGATCCGGTCGTCAGCCCAAATGCAACCGTCTCAATGTTCGAGGTGAAGCAAGACCGGGTAACGGTGTTGTGGACGGAGGGATTGCAAAGTCTGCCTGCCGACTACGCCGCCAAGTAATCGCTCATGGGTCGCTCGCTCGCGTTCTTAATTCCTTTTGTCTCACTGATCGCAGTTGCGGCGCCTGCGTTGCAGGGTGCGGAAACGGTGTGGAGCGGACTTGTTATTGCGGAAAACGTTTCCCAGCCGCAACCGGTTCCGCCCGAACTCACGCGGATCGAGGGGTCGCTAAAGAAATTTTTTGGCTACAACCAGTTTCAAGTGATTGGCCAGTCACAAAAGACTCTCAAGACCGGACAGGAAGACTGGCTCGCAACCAGCAAATTTTTTGGACTGCATGTCGATGCGCAGGGTGAAAGTGCAGCCGGCTATGTTTTGAATTTGAAGCTTTACAAGGAGAAAGAGCTCTTGCTCGAAACGGATGCCAAGCTGAGTAAACGCAGTCCTCTGGTTATCAAAGGTCCTCAGGTTGGCAGCGGGCAATTATTGCTCGTGTTGGTTATACAATAAGCGACGCGCATTGGTTCACGCTGGAGATGCGCACTGTGGTTCTTTTTCTTGTGGCTGAATTTGCAATCATGTCCTCGGTATTTGCTTCAGAAAAGCCATTCAGTTTCAAAGACACACCCGGAAAGCTCCCGAAAGAAGTGGTCCCGACGGATTACTCCGTTCGGATCATCCCGGATATCGACAAGTTGACATTTGCAGGAACGGAGACGGTGAACCTCAACGTTCGTAATCGCGTTCGCCAATTGGTGTTGAATGCACTCGAACTCAAAATCGAAGCGGCGTCTATCGATGGCAAAGAATTACCGGCTTCCGCAATTAAGACCGACACCAAAAACGAACTGCTCACGCTCACGTTACCGTCAGACCTTGCGACCGGCGAGCACAAGCTGACGCTTCATTTCACGGGCAAAATAAATGAGCAAGGGCAGGGCCTTTTTTACATGCGGTATCAGGAGCAAGGCAGTGGTGCTCGGAAGATCATGCTCGGAAGCCAATTTGAAGCGACCGATGCCCGTCGTTTTTTTCCCTGCTGGGACGAGCCGGTCTTTCGCGCGCGCTTCCAATTGACCGCAGTCGTGCCGGAGAACTGGCTCGCTGTCTCGAACATGCCGATCGAGAGCGAGAAAAAAATCGCCGGCGGCAAAGAGGTGCGCTTCGCTGTAACTCCGCCGATGTCCAGTTACCTGAACGTTTTCGTTGCAGGTGAACTTGATTTCATTGAATCGCGAAGCAGTCCTACACAGCTGCGAGTGATTGCGACGAAAGGCAAGGCAGAGATGGGGCGCTACGCGCTCGAAGCCACGGCGCAAATCCTGCAATACTACAATGATTATTTTGGCGTGGCTTATCCGTTGCCGAAACTGGATCAGATCGCGATACCCGGTGGCTTCGGAGGCGCGATGGAAAACTGGGGCGGCATCACCTACTACGAATCCAAACTTCTGTTTGATCCGAAAAGTTCTTCTGCGGGAACGAAGCAAGATATCTACGAGGTTCTCGCACATGAAATGGCGCACCAATGGTTCGGGGACTTGGTAACCATGGCTTGGTGGGACAATTTGTGGCTCAACGAAGGGTTTGCCTCGTGGATGGGCTCCAAATGCACGGCGCATTTTAATCCACAATGGGAAGTCTGGTTGCGCCGGGAATTCCCGCGGGACCCAAGCCGCCGTGTCGGAATTGTCAAGGAAGCGGCAATGGAAGGCGATGCGCGATCGACCACTCATCCGATTCAGCAGCCGGTTGCGACCGAGGCTGAAGCCAATAGCGCATTTGACGATATCACTTACAAAAAGGGCCAATCGTTTTTGCGGATGCTGGAGAGTTTTCTCGGCGACGATGCGTTTCGCGGAGGAATTCGCCGTTACATGGCGGCGCACATGTATTCAAACACCACAACAGCCGACTTGTGGAATGCGCTCTCGGAAGCCTCCGGAAAACCGGTCGGAGAAATCGCAGCCGGTTGGACGGAACAGCCGGGATTTCCCGTCGTGAAAGTGAAACGGGAGCAGGGTGGCAACGTGTCGCTCACGCAGGAACGCTTTACCGTCAATTTCACAAAGGCTCCGCCGCTCGAATGGAAAATCCCGCTGACATATGCGGTCGCCGGTGAAACTCCTGCCACGCTGTTGATGACCAGGAAGTTTGACAGCATCCATAACATTCCTCCGGATCGGGTGCTTAAGCTGAACTTGAACGGCGCGGGAAACTATCGCGTCGAATACGACGAGCCATCGTGGAAATTATTGCTTGGGTCTTTGAAGAATCTCGGCGTTGAGGATCGCGCCAATCTGCTAAGCGACGCCTGGGCTCTGGTGCAGGCGAACCGCGCCCCAATCGCTCTTTACTTCGAGTTGGTGGAAAAACTGCCGGCTTCCACCGAACTAGCCGAGCGCGAACAGATCATTCACGTGCTGGATTTTATTAACCGGCTTTTGAGCGGCACTTCCGAACAAGAGAAATTTCAGCGATATGCGCGATCACTCTTGCGTCCCACCTTTGATGCGGTTGGCTGGGAAGCCAAATCGGACGAGCAATCGGCCACTGCAAACCTCCGGGCGAGTCTGATTACGGCGCTCGGGAACCTCAATGATCCGAAAGTCGTTGCGAATTGCCGCGAACGTTTTAAGGCTTTTCTCAGCAATCCAGAATCGCTGGCTCCTGATCTTCGACCGGCGATCTTTTCAGTCGTAGGGCGATACGCTGACGAATCGACGTGGAATGAACTTCACCACCTTGGCCTTAAGACAACTAGCATTGAAGAAAAGCAGAACTATTACGATGCGCTGGCCGATGCGATCGACCCCAAATTGGTGAAGAAGACCCTTCCGATCGCGCTTACGGACGAATTGCCAACAAGCCGCGCGATTTTTCTCGTCCTGAGAGTCGCTCGTGAAAGTGGTCATCCGGAGATCGCGTGGGATTTTGCCAGGGCTAACATGAAAGCACTACTCGCAAAGGCCGACGCGCTTGGCGCTAACACGTATGCACCCAGCCTCTTCACCTTTTTCTCGGACGATTCGCGCGCCCAGGAGCTAAGGACGTACGCGAAAAACAGTCTGCCGGCTGCGAGCGCTCCGCAGGTAGCAAAGGCCCTGGACGAAATTCAGTTCCGATCAGAATTCAAAAAACGCCTGGCAACGCAGCTCAGTCTATGGATCGATGGCAAACGCGTTGCGGAGCGCCACGGATCACCGGTCACCGATCACTGATCACTATTCTGTTGCGGCGTGATCCACAGGCGCATCGGAATCATTGAAGACTCGACAAAACCGTGGTGACGGAAAAATTCCTGCGCCACATTTTCCGGACGGTCGGTCAGCAACGTAATGCGGAGGAAATTCTTCTGTTTGGCAAAATCGATCGCGTGCTGCAGGAGCCTCGTGCCGTAACCTTTCCCTTGGTATTCTTTGTGGATCACCAGGTCCTCCAGCAGGATAACGAAGCCGCCCTCGGCGGTGCTAATTGTAAACAGCAAATTGATCATCCCCACGATGGCCCCGTTTCGCCGCAATACAAAGACGCGCCCACGGCTGGGTTGTTCGAAAATCAAGCGCAAACCACGAAGCTGTTTGTCTTTGTCCGGGCGAAAGTCGCTTTCCTGAGCGAACAAATCACCAAGCATTTGCGACAATTCGTCGAGGTCGGCTTCGGTCGCCGGCTCGATCACCACATTTTCTTTTTCGCCCATTCGTTCTACTGCTTATTCCAAAAACCCGCCGTCCTGGCAATCAAATTAGCCTGACACGCCGTGCCGGCATTAACTATTGATGCGCTTGGTGGCGTTGACAATGTTGCCGTCGACCTTACTTTAGCCGCTCTTAAATCGCACCGAATCTGTTTTCGGTTTTATGAAACGCACTTACCAGCCATCCAAGCGAACACGCAAACGTCAGCACGGTTTTCGTGCCCGCATGAAAACCAAAGGGGGCCGTGCAACCCTGGCACGCCGGCGCCAACGTGGCCGCAAACGCTTGCTCCCAAAGCGCGTCGAAACGCACTACCCGCGCCATACGCAGGCGTAGCTCTTTTATTTCCAACCAATCCGGTCGTCCTCTGTTTGTCCGATTAATTGAGATTGAGCAGGTTTTTTAACTGGTCGAGCCCTGCTGACTTTGTTACGCTGCGCGACAAAAAATTTAACGTGATGAAATCAAACGCGGTCGTCATCGAATCGCCTAAAACGGATTCGAGTATTTTTGCGCACACCCGCTGGGACGCGCTGCCTGTACTGGCCGCGATTTTCCACTGCGTCTATTTCTTCGGAATGTTCTCTCTCTTTCCGCGGGCCCCGCTGTGGATCATGCTCATTCTTGGCTTCGTATACTCAGTGAGCATTTCATGGAATATCAATGGCATTTCGCACAACTTAATTCACAATCCTTACTTCCGATCGCCATTGCTTAACCGCCTGTTCAGCATTCTTGAATCAATCACTGTTGGTTTTAGCCAGGTTTTTTACGAATGCATTCACATGCAGCATCACAAGGGAAATGCTGATCGGCCTGATGAGCACGGCGCGACAGTTGATTGGATTTCGATCTACAAGCATGGGCATGACGGTGATGCCGAGCACCCGCTAAAGTATACGTTCCTCAGTTTCTTCCGTGAAGATCCAAAGACGGTTTACCGGGAATTGAAACGCAAGAACCCGCGCGACGCTTTCTGGGGGGTTACAGAGTTGACGCTGTTCGTTTCCACATTCGTCATTCTCGGCGTCCTCAACTGGCGTTACATCTGTTTTCTTCTTCCGTTCTGGTACTTCGGCCATTGTCTTTCCTACCTTAACGGCTACTACCGGCACTATGGTGGTAACCCGGACGAGCCGCTTGCCTGGGGCGTTAGCAGTTACGACAAACTTTACAATTGGATCTGGTTTTTTAACGGCTACCACGCGGAGCATCATTTCCGACCGAAGGTGCATTGGACACGCATGCAGACGCTGCGCGATCAGATCATGGAAAATCAGCGTGCTGCCGGCGTTCGAGTGATCAAACCCCCGCACGCACTGGGCTTCCTCGACCCCGGAGTTGCCGAGACCGAAGCGAAGACGCCAGCAGAAATCTTCTAGTTTTTGGATTTCGGGTATGCGAATCCCCAAGCGACCACCGGCTCAAAGCGTTCCAGCTAAAATGTGATGACTCAATCGGCAAGCTAACCTGCCTGCCGAACGCGCAAGGAATCGGAAATCATCTCGGACACAACCCGAATTTTCCGGTTGCGGTTTGGTTCAACAGTTTCGAAATTCGGACTTCGAAATTATAGAAATTCCCAAAATTTTGCACCGTTAGCTCAATTGGCAGAGCAAGTGACTCTTAATCACTGGGTTGCAGGTTCGATTCCTGCACGGTGCATAATATTCGCTTAATCGACATATCTCTGTGCGATCGGCATCTTGCGGCCGATCCCAAAGGCGCGGCTTGTTACTTTCAAACCGGGCGCGGCTTGCTCCCGCTTGTATTCGTTAAGATCAACGCGTCGCTGCACCCAGCGCACCGTTTTCTCATCGAATCCGCGCGCAATGATGTCGCGCGCACTCAGGCTTTCTTCCACGTAAAGCTGCAGGATCTGATCGAGAATCTCATATGGCGGCAATGTGTCCTGATCTTTCTGATTTGGTTTCAACTCTGCGCTGGGCGGTTTTTCAATTGTCGATTTTGGAATGACCTCGTTCTTACGACCAATCTGCCGCGAGTAATCGGAATTGATCCAGCGTGCTAGCTCGTAAACGATTGTTTTCGGCACATCACTGATCACAGCCAGACCGCCGGCCATATCGCCATAGAGCGTGCAATACCCCACGGCTAGTTCGCTCTTGTTTCCAGTGGTGAGAAGGAGATGACCGAACTTGTTTGAGAGCGCCATCAATGTCATTGCACGCAGGCGCGGCTGCATATTTTCTTCCGTCTCGTTTTCGCGCAGTGCTTTGAAAATTTCCTTGAACTGTGCTTTGAAATCCCTGAACGCATCGGTGATCGGAATCTCGAGAAATTTAATTCCGAGATTGTGCGCAAGGGCGCGTGCGTCATCGATGCTGCCGCGCGATGAGTATGGGCTGGGCATGGAAACGCCAGTCACATTCTCAGCTCCGAGCGCATTGACTGCGATGATCGCAGTGACTGCGGAATCGACTCCACCGCTCAGTCCAATTACCGCGGAATGGAAATTGCATTTGCGAAAATAATCGCGAACTCCCAAGGAAAGCGCGGCGAAAAGTTCTTCCGGCGTTTTCCTTTCATGAAATTCCATTGCGGTTGTCGAATCCGTATCGACGACTTTTTCGTCCTCGCGAAAGGCTGCCAGTTGCGCGATCAAATTGCCGGAAGCGCCAACGGCAATCGAGTTTCCATCGAAGACCAGTTGATCATTCCCGCCAACGACGTTGCAGTAACAGATTGGCCGTTGATAAGTCCGGGCTTGCGTCGCAATCATTTCAAGCCGGCACGCAGGCGCCCCTAGGCGAAACGGCGACGCGCTTAGATTGAAAATGATCTCGGCGCCTTGCTCCACTAGACGGCGCAGCGGTTCGACTTCGTAAAGCGGTCGCGGCAGATAATCGTCCGTCCAGATATCCTCGCAAATGGTCACACCGATTTTCTTTCCATGCACTTCAAACGGTTCGACGCGCGTGGCAGGCTCAAAATAACGGTCCTCATCAAATACATCGTACGTAGGGAGAAGCGACTTGTACGTTTTGCGGATCGGTTTGCCGCGCTCGAGTAAAGCGGCAGCATTATGAAAGGGTTTGCCACGCCCCTCATTGCGATCAACAAATCCGACCAGCAACGCTGCCTTTCCCACGTGAGCATGCAGTTTTTCCAGCAGAGCAAGGTTTTCCGGGACGAACCGTGACTTAAAAACCAAATCCTGCGGAGGATATCCAGTGATGGCCAGTTCCGGCGTTAGCACTAATTCCGCGCCTGCGGCAGTAAGCCGCTCGTAAGCGCTGATGATCAGTTCACAATTCCCTCTCAAATCCCCGACGGTCGGATTAATTTGAGCAAAACCGATCTTCATGCTGCGCCAACCAAAGGGTCACGCGAGACGCACGGGCGCGCAATGACGAACTAAAGTCCGTTCCTTCCCAAATGCACGTGCGGCTGCGCTGAAAAGCGAAATCTGAAATGGACTCGTAGCATTCCGGAATGAAGCAGCAAAGCCTTAAAACTATTGGCGAATGCGCGACAACCCTCACAACATTAATCACCTTTTACTTGAGCACCTGCTTGCTGAGCCTTCCTGCGGATGCGCAAGAGCCTTGGAGCTACCTCGAACGGACGGGGAGTAATGGGGATGCCGGCCCGATTCAAGGGGTTGCATCGACACCGATCGGCGGAAACCGAATCGCGACTGCTGTGCGCAACGCGGCAGGCAATTTGAAGGTGATCCTGTGGCAGGTGGAGTACGACGGGTCTGTCACGCGCCTTGGTAGCGAGGAGGGCGAACCGATGGAACGGACGAGACTCGCTATCGGCTCACTGCAGCGATCGCCCGAGACCAAGGTCACAAGGGCAAGGTTCGTCACGGCGATACGCAATAAGACCGGCAAGCTGAAGCTGACAGTCTGGACCACGCGTGAGGACGGCTCGATTGTTCGCCGGGGGAGCGGAAAGACCGGAGAGATCGAGGACGCGGAGTTCGCGCTGACGACCTTCGGCGTTGATCTTGTGGTGACGGCCGTTCACGACTCGCTGGGTCGTCTCAAGCTTATCTCTTGGCGCGTCAAATCCGACGGAACTTTGAGCCGGTTGAAAGACTTCACCGGAGAGAAAGTCGATCAGATCTCGCTAGCAAGCTACGATTCATTCCCGACTGATACCGGCCGCTTGGCGGCGGCTGTGACGACGCAAAACGGCAATCTCCAAATCAGCGCATGGTCGCTCGACGGCGACGATGGAGAATTTCATCTCCTCGACACCTTCAACTCCCCGGCAGGGATGAAGGACGTCGTCGCCGCCACGCTGAGCCACCGGCGCATCGCCACGGCTGCGCGGGATCTCCAGGATCAGCTAGTTGTCCACACGTGGGACTTCGACGCTTCCGGACACGCCTCCCTCCATTCGAGCGCAGGAGGGGGCGAGATTTCCACCCTAGACATGACGACGCAGAATGCGACTCGTGTCGTCACAGCCGTCTGCGATGCAAGCGGTCAGCTGGCGCTAATCACCTGGGATGCTATCGACGACGTCGTTCGCCTCGGCACCTCCCGGACGGGAGCCGTCGACCGGCTCTCAGTTGTGCCACTGGGAAGCGACTGGCTTGGGACACCGGTGCGGGATGCGGCGGGGAACATGAAGGTCATCGCATGGAGAGAGCATTCGATCTCACTCTTGCACGGTCAATGGACCCCATCGAACACCGCACCCGTCCACGTGGGAACGGCCGATCGATTCGAGCCGGGTGTCGAGGGAGAGGACCCGCACATCGCTGTCGGCAACAACTACATCGTTATCTCGAATAATCTTGAGATCGGTTTCTTCGACAAGAACGGGAACCGCTTCGGCAATTCAATAAGCACGAATGAGTTCTTCGCCACATTCCTCCTCGGAAAACTGGCCGACGGTTCGCCCAACGAACACAGTATCCAGCGGCATACCGGATTCCCGCCGAAGGGCGCGAGCGATCAATTCCCTCCCGGTTCGTCGGTGCACTGCGACCCAGACTCCATCACCCCGACGAACCTGGGTATGGCTCCTCCGCCCTGCCTCGGCCAGTTTAATGATGCGCGCGTCTACTTCGACCAGAAGAGTAAACGCTTTTTCGTCGTCACTTCCGTTCGGCCTCCCAAGTGCGTCTGGGCCCTGACAAACTTCGCGTACGGCGGTTGCGGAAAAACGGATCCGAGTAACGTCTCGAAGGCCGCCGCCAATCCGCTGTACCGGCGCTACTGGGCCTTCGCCGTCTCCAAGACCGAGGATCCGCGCGACGGGTTCTATCAGTGGATGTCGACCGAAGCCACGCAGTCGTTCGACTGGCCGCGCTTCTCAGTTAACGGCGACGTCATGGTCGCGGAGGCGAACTCTGCCGGCTACGTGCCTTGGGTCCAACCGATGGGGAGAAAACCGTACGTGTACGCATTGTCGGTCTCCGACCTCATCGAGGGCAAACCCTATCCGCGGAGCCACAAGATCTATCCGTCGGCCTTCTTCCATGACGAGAAGTTCCCGCATACAGACCAGGACATCGGGACCTTCGACGAGGCGTATCCGGACGTGTACCCGCTGGCGCACTACGGCGACACGGGCGACCGGACGTTCCTGATCCGGCCTGAGGCGAAATCGGGAAAACTCGACGTGTTCTCTTTCAAGCACCCCACTGACTGGGCGAATTTCCCGCCGGTCGAATCCACAACGACTAAGCTGCTAAAGGACGGCGACCCGCTCGAGATCAAAGGAGCTGAGACGCTGCCGGTGTTTCGCGACGGAAAAATTTATCACGCCTGGCACAAGACCGGAGCATCCAACGGAACGACCGAGCTCCGGGCCATCCGACTCGTGCGAGTCGACCTCGAGAACCTTTCGGGGAGTCCCAGTATTACCGGGCCGCCCTGGTATCGAACGTTCGGCTCGGATACGGTAACCACCGAGTGTCCCGCGATCACGGTGACCGAGGATGGTCACATCGTGATCGTCCATGGTCGCAGGGGCTACAGCACGACGCTCAATCACGAGGCGCGATACAGTGTGTGGTACGCGGACAGCCGCGGGTTTCAGAACGGCGAGGTCATCGGCCCGGGTGAGTATCCGTCGAGCAAACCTCAGTATTGCGGCCCCAACATCGGCATCGCCGACTACATAACCGCGGTGATCGACCCCGCCGACGAGAACACGGCGTGGTTGATCGCGAACTTCCCCGACAAGTCCGACAGTCCGGGCGAGGGCGATAAGGTCCGCGCGATCGTGGCAAAGGTTACACCATAGGATCCTGCCAGCACGCAGTTCGTGATGACGTCTAGATTTTGGGGGCTGCGGACAGGAGAGAAAGGGGTCAAATCTCAACGTTTGACATTGGGGTTAACTTCCGCGGATTTGCATCTGCGCCAGGTCATCCGCCGTGGCTCACTCGCCAGATGGTACCGTTGCCGTCTTCGCTGATGAGAAGGCTGCCGTCTTTTGCGACGGTGATTCCCACGGGGCGAGCCCAGACTTTGCCTTCGGATGTAACGAAACCGGTGACGAAATCTTCGTATTCCCCGCGCGCTTTGCCTGTCGAATGATCGAATGGCACGCGCACGATCTTGTAACCGGTCCGTTTCATCCGGTTCCATGAACCGTGAAAGGCGGCGAAGATGTCGCCTTTGTATTCAGACGGAAATTGGTCGCCGGTGTAGAAACACAAATTAAGGCTGGCCGAATGCGCCTGGACGAGCACATCCGGAACAATGACCTTATCAGCGAGCTCAGGATGTTTTCCCTTGTGTCGCGGATCGGGATGATTGCCGATATAAAACCACGGCCAGCCATAAAAGTCGCCGGGACGCACACTGCTAATGTAGTCGGGAGGTAGATCTTCGCCGATCTCGTCCCGTTCGTTTGTGCTCATCCAGAGCTCACTCGTGCCGGGCCGAAACACAATTCCGACAGCGTTGCGAATACCCCATGCGTAAACCTTTTGTCCGGTGCCATCGGGATTAAATTCGAAGATGCGGGCGCGATTTTCTTCCGCTGCCTTATCGGAAACATTCGAGCGTGAACCGATCGATACGTACATCTTCTTGCCATCCGGCGAGAAAACGATGTCGCGTGTCCAGTGTCCACCGCCGCGCAATAACCCGCCTGGGGAAAGATGAGTGGCCAGTTGTTGCGCTGGCCCGCGCGCTTTGAGATCGCCATTGCGATAGGGAAAGCGGATCACGCCGTCGGTATTAGCTACGTACAGGAATTGAGGCTCGTTACCGGGCGGATAAAAGGCGATCCCAAAGGGTTTGTTCAAGTTGTGTTCGGTGAAGATTTCATTGGCGTCGGGCCTGCCGCTCTTCTTTGTATCACGCAATACCCGAATTTGATTGGCGCGACTTTCTACGACAAAGATGTCGCCGTTTGGCGCGGTGAGCAGAAACCGCGGGTCGCGGAAACCGCTGGCGTATAAGTTGATTTTGAAACCTGGCGGAACTTGGGGCTGAACACCCGCCGGACGATCGATCACGCGCGCGCGATTGATCGCTAAAACATTTGAACCCGGCGGAGGCAAATCTTGGACAGTGATCTTGCGGCGCACTCCGGGCGCATCGCTAGTCCAATCGCCCATGGCGGCCTTGCCCGTGAGGAGCGTGCCTTTTTCTGCCGCAACTCCAACATGAACGAGGAAACTCGAACTGATTCCGACGACACTCGCGCAAAAAGAGAGGCGGATGGC
>JBKPGQ010000007.1:0-8636 GCA_046729455.1 Verrucomicrobiota bacterium | reverse complement strand
CGCGCGCCGCGAGCACAAGTTGATCCTGATCCGATATTTGTTCGTGACAAAAACGTCTATACTTCGGCCGGCGTTACGGCCGGAATGGACCTTGCCCTCGCGTTGGTGGAAGAAGACCACGGCTCGCGACTGGCGCTGCAGGTCGCACGTAATCTCGTGCTTTATTTGCGCCGGCCTGGCGGACAATCGCAATTCAGCGCCGCGTTATCACTGCAACTGACCGATCGAAAACCGTTACGCGACCTCGAGTCATGGGTCCTCGATAATCTAAACAAACCGCTGACTGTGCCGGTGCTGGCGCAGCGTGTGGCTATGAGTTCGCGAAACTTCGCGCGGGTCTTCACCAAGGAAATGAAAACCACGCCCGCGAAGTTCGTCGAGCGTCTTCGCGTCGAAACTGCTCGTCGCCGACTGGAAGAAAGTCAGAACAGCATGGAGTCAATCGCAAGCGAGTGCGGTTTCGGAAATGTGAATTCAATGCGCAATGTTTTTCAGCGCGCGCTAAAGATTGCTCCGGGTCAGTATCGGCGCCACTTCCGCCATGTGAAACGTGGACCGAAAGCAAAGACCAAAAGTTAACGACAAATTTACTGGGATTTCTTCGGCGCAGGATTGGCACTGGGTCTGCCAAAATCCGGCAAATCCTATCTCGTTTCGTAAACGATTGTTGAGCGCGGCGGCCGTTTCAGTGCGTCCCTTTTCCGCTTTCCACTTTTCAGTGTCTCGAATCGGGCCGTAAATTGTAGAGGACGAATGAATCGCGGCAACATTTTCGCCGAGTTAAAACGGCGCAACGTTTACAAGGTCGCCGTCGCTTACATCGTTGCTGGCTGGGCGCTTGCCCAAGGAATCGCACAGGTTTTCCCGGTCTTCGACGTTCCAAGCTGGATCGTTCGACTGGTTGTTGCGTTAATTATTATCGGTTTTCCCTTCGCGCTGATCTTCGCCTGGGCATTTGAGATCACGGCTGAAGGGGTCAAACGCACGGCAGAAGCCGACGCCATGCCGCAAGCGGCGCGGCCGATGAATCGTACCTGGATTTACATCCTGGTTGTTGGTACAACAATTTCAGTTGGGTTGTTCTTCCTCGGTCGGTACACGGCCGGAAACAGAATCACGTCCTCGGACGAAAAGAAATCGATCGCCGTCCTGCCGTTTGCGAGTTTGAGCGATGACAAGAACGACGCCTACTTCGCCGATGGCGTCCAGGATCAGATCCTGACCAATCTGGCGAAGGTCTCGGATTTGAAGGTAATCAGTCACACCAGCGTGCGCCAATACAAGACAGGCGCCGAACGCAATATGCGCGAAATCGGCCGGCAGCTCGGCGTCGCTTATATTATGGAAGGCTCGGTCCAGCGCGCACGTGAACGGATTCGGATCAACGCGAAATTGATCGACGCCCGTCGCGACGCTCAGATCTGGGCGGAAACCTACGATCGCACCGCGGCCGACTTGTTCGCGGTCCAAAGTGAGCTGGCGCAATCGATCGTCACTCAGCTCAAGGCCAAGCTTTCGCCGCGGCAGAAGGCGGAAATAGAAGAGCGCCCGACTCAGGACTTGGATGCCTTCGAGCTTTATCTTCAGGCCAAGGCAATCATCGACAGCTATATCAATGCGACCGATGTACGCGCGGCATTGCTCCAGGCACTGAAATCATTAGATGAAGCAATCCAGCGCGATCCGAACTTTGTCTCCGCATATTGTTATGCCGCGCGCGCGAATGATCTCCTTTTCTTCTTCGATCTCGACCCAACTCCGGACCGCATTTCAATGGCCGACGCTGCGGCGAAGGCAGCGCTTCGCCTGCGCCCGGACTCAGCTGAAGCGCACTTCGCCCGGGCCGATTATTACTTCCGCTGTCTGCGCGACTACGATCGAGCCCAGGGAGAACTTGCGATCGCGCGGCCAAGTCTGCCGAACAGCTCACCGTTCTTCATTCTCTCTGGCTACATCACTCGCCGCCGCAACCATTTTGCCGACGCCGAACGCGATTTTTCCACCGCTTTCGCGCTCGATCCGCGAAATCCGAATGCTTACAATCTGCTGGCCGATACTTATGTGCTGCAACGCCGGTTTCCTGAAGCGGTCCATGTCTATGAGAACGTGCTTTCAGCCGGCGAACAGGCGCCAATCGTCCAATTCCGGCGAGCCTCATGCATCCAGTCTGGGACCGGCGACACCGGGCCGTTGCGCGATATTCTGACGAAATATCCAGACATGGAGTTTGCCGGCGGCCAAACGCCGACCCGCGTCTGGATGGCCATGCTTGACGGCAATTATGCCGAAGCGGAACGCGTTCTAACTGCTTCGCCTCGACAAGATTTTCAAGACATCGACTTCAGCTTTTATTTTCCAAAGAGTTGGTACCAAGCGATGGTCGCGCGCGCTCAAGGCGATTCAGCGCGTGCGACAGCCGCATTTCGCGAATGTCGAGAAATTCTAGCGCAGAGATTGCTGGTGAAACCGGAACACGCGCGGACGATTGCCGTTCTGGCTCAAGTCGATGCAGGACTGGGTCAAAAGGATTTGGCTATCCGCGAAGCCCAACATGCGATCGATTTAATGCCGATTTCGAAAGACATTTACGATGGGACGTTGGTCTTGGAAGGTCTCGCCCAGGTTTACGTGTGGAGCGGCGAGCGCGATCAGGCCATCGAGGTATTGCAGAAACTTGTGAGCATGCCCGGCTATACCAATTACGGTCGCCTGAAATTGCACCCGCTATGGAGCCCGCTCCGCGGCGATCCACGATTTGAAAAAATCGTGAGTGCTTTGGCCCCAAAATAAATTTCGCTCGCCTGTGCTCCTCTTTAGTTTCGAGCGAATCATCTAACTAATGGCCGCATTTGAGTATCTTTCCGTTCTTATCTCAATTCTCGCCCTGGGCATGACTCGCGTGCCGGGCGGCGTGGGCGAAATGCTGCAGGCACGCTCCCATCGACGGATCTATTGGGTGCATGCCATCTGGATCATTAACCTGTTCCTATACCTCGTGATCGCATGGTGGATCTTCTACCGATGGCGTAACCAAGAACCATGGAGATTCTTGCTGTTCGTCTTTGTCCTGATCTCGCCGACGCTCTTATATCTGGCGTCGCTCCTGCTCTTTCCAAGGGAAGGCGATGTCGATGCTGCTGTTGATTACAAGACGCACTACTACGCGAACCATCGCGCCTTCTTTATTCTGTTTGCTCTATTTACACCGGTCGATATTGCTGACTCGCTGCTCAAAGGCGTCTCGCACTTCCTTGCACTAGGGCCGCAATATTTTATCAGCAATGCCCTTTACTTTGCCGGCCTAACGGCTGCTGCGATCACACGAAACGAGCGCTATCATGAGTTCTATGCCGTCTTCTTTCTCGTCCAAACGATCGTCATCAGCTTCCTCATTTTCCAGACGCTCGTCTAACTCAAGGCCGATCGCGTGCGCAGGCGTCATTCAGGCCTGACCTGTGCCCTGGATCGCGCGCTGGCAGCGGCAGCTGATTGAACCGCATCGGCGGAGCGATGTCTTTATATTAGAGACGTTGTTTCCGGGTTCGATGGGAATGTCACTCTGGCAAAAGTGCACGGTTGGCCTGCTCAGCGTCGCGATCTTCGGCGGCGCGGCCTACTTCGGGCGCATTATTTCCCGCCCGCCAGAGTTGGAGAGGTACAAATCCATCCCCTGGGTGACTTACGTGCATCCCAACATCAGGAAACTGAAACAAGCTCAAGGTTTGGTCGGAGAAGGAAAATTGAACGAAGCACAGGCGATTGTAACAAAAGCGCTCATCACCGCGCCCAACTCGCCCGTCACACGGGAATTGCGCGACCTTCTTGGCAACATCAATACACAACTCTTTTTCTCGAAAGAACCTTCACCTCGCAAAATAGAATACACGGTGAAGCGGGGCGACACGCTTTCATCAATCGCGCGAAAGTTTGAGTCCAGTGTCCAGGCGATCCTTCGCGTCAATGACCTCGATTCGATATTGATTCAACCTGGAGAAAAGCTGCTCGTCCCACGGTTGGATTTCAACATCACTATAGACCTTCCGTCGAAGCGCGTGATTGTGCACGATGGTCTTGGTTTTTTTTGCCAATACCCGATCGCGTCCGCAGAGCTTCCGCCGTCCCGAAAGCCGACGATTGAAACAAGAGTAAAAGCGAAAGCGTATTGGGAAAATAACAGGCGAGTACAGCTTGGAGATCGGCTCAAGAAAGAAGGCACTCCACGAATCGATTTGGGCCGCGCAGGCTATGCGCTTTATAGCGCCGAAGAAGAGAAGTATGCCAGCAATTCCGAAATTGCGTTCGGGACCAATGGGAAGAGGCAAGGACCGAATTCCCGCGATACAAATCGGCCGCCTCAAGGGATCGCCATGTTGAAAGACGATATTACCGAGATCGAGCTCCTCATCCGCAAAGGAACGCCGGTAACAGTGGTTCTTGATCCGAGGTTCATGTCGTTGTCCGCTTCCGCCCGAGAGTGAAGACACGCCGCTTAACGCGCATATCCGACCGCTTATAATCTGCTTTCGACGGTTCGATAAGATTCGCGCAGCACACTCTGTGCGCCTCGGGTCGTTAGCTTTTCGCGCCAATTTGCAGCACGACACGAAACCGCGCTTTGCCGCTCATCATCCGGTCGTAGGCCTCCGCTGCTCGATCGAGCGGAAAAACTTCGTTCATCGACTGCACCGCATTCGCCGCGCTGAATTGGAGCGTGTCCTGTGAATCGATTGAGGTCCCCGAATACCAGCCTTTGACGGAACGCTGTCCGGTGATGAGCAGAATCGGATCGACGGGGAGCGGGCCGGCCGCGCCGATCACTATCAGCGTTCCGCTAGGTCCAAGACCGCCCAGCACCGCCGCCATGGCGTCGCCGTTGGTTACCGTCGCGATGATAACTCTGGCGCCACCTAACTTGCTCAGTTCCGCCGCCGGATCCGACGATTGACTGTCGATGTAATGCCGCGCGCCGAGCTTTTTCGCTAACGGCTCCTTGTCTTTTCCGCGCGCGATCGCCACCGTGTTAAATCCCATCTTGGCCGCGAATTGCACGCCGAGATGACCGAGTCCGCCAATCCCGAGTACGCCGACAAGATCGCCGGGTCGCGCCCCGCTGTTACGCAACGCATTGAACGTTGTGATTCCGGCGCACATCAGTGGCGCGCCTTCAACTGAATTCAAATCGTCCGGCACAGACGCGAGCGCTTTCGCCGGTGCGACCATGTATTCAGCATACCCGCCGTCGAACGAGATGCCGGTCGTGAGCAATTCCACCTGGCAGGCAAAGAAATCGCCGCGCCGACACGGATCACAATGTCCGCAATGTGAAGCGTGCCACCCCACGCCGACCCGCTGCCCCGATTTCCAATCCGGAACGTCGGGCCCGACGGTATCGATCACACCGATGACCTCATGGCCGGGAATTCTCGGATATTGGATGCCGGGCCAGAGGCCATCTTTGACTAACGAGTCGCTGTGACAAATGCCACACGCTTCAACTTTCACTCGGACCCAACCTGATTTGGGTTCCGGAATCTCCCGCTCCACCAGTTCCAACGGTCCCTTCGCCTTCGGAACCTGCACCGCGCGCATTTTCTTCGCCATGATTTTCCAATCGTCCTGCTCTCTTAAAAACGCAAGATCTGTAGCGGCGGTCTACGACCGCCGAAGCCAAGGACCAAAACGATTACGAGCATGAAATGAAGACTGTTTCTCTTCGCGATGGTGAGCGCGTTGCTGTACTGGGTCAGGGCACCTGGCGCATGGGCGAGAACACGCGGGCGCACAAGGATGAAGTCGCCGCATTGCGGCTCGGAATCGAGCTCGGTATGACATTGATCGATACGGCAGAGATGTACGGCGATGGCGGCGCGGAAAAAGTTGTGGCTGATGCAATCGATGGTCAACGCGATCGTGTGTTCGTTGTCACCAAGGTGTATCCGCATAATGCGTCACGCACCGAATTGCCAAAAGCATGCAATCGCAGTCTTAAACGGCTCCGAATCGATGCGATCGATCTTTACTTATTGCACTGGCGAGAAAGATATACGTGCCTCCTGGAAACGGTGGAGGCGTTTGAGAAACTTTGGGCCGTTGGCAAGATCAAACGCTGGGGCGTCTCGAATTTCGATGTCGATGACATGCAAGAACTCTGGTCGATTGAAAACGGCAGGAACTGCGCCGCTAATCAGGTTCTCGACAATTTGGAAAACCGGGAGATTGAATCCGGTCTTCTGCAATGGAGCCGAAACAATAAGGTGCCGATAATGGCCTACTCTCCGGTTGGTCACGGCCGCGGCCTGCTTGAGAACGCGACGCTCAAAAGGATCGCCAAGCGCCACGACGCGACCACGTCTCAAATCGCGCTCGCGTGGGTACTGCGTCAGCCAGGAGTCATCGCCATTCCCAAAGCGAGCAAGGAAAAGCATGTCCGTGACAACGCGCGATCAATCGAGATCAAATTGACTAACGATGATCTAGCCGATCTCGATCGGGAATTCCCAATGCCGAAATCCAAAAAACCGTTGCCGACATTGTGACGGTCATCGGCGTGCGTGCAAGCAACGCTCGGAATAAGCTTGACGCGAAATCGCGCTAAACGGTATACCGGGGCACTCTCATCCTCAAAAGGAGCCTCCAATGAATACTTTGTTTAGGGTTGCACTCTTCCTCGGGTGTATCACCGCCATAAACCTTTCGTCCAGCGTCGGCACTCCTGCCAATGCTGACGTCGTAACCGACTGGAATAACGCTGCGCTTGACGCGATTCGCGCCGGTAACACTGCGCCACCGATTGCCTCGCGCAGCCTCGGCATTCTTCACGCTTCAATCTATGACGCGGTGAACGGCATCGCCCGCACGCACGAACCTTACCTGGTGCAAAGTGCAGTCTCTTCGAGTGCGTCACGTGAAGCTGCTGCCAGCGCCGCTGCACACGACACGCTCGTCAATTTATTCCCGACTAGGATATCAACCTTTGATGCGCTTCATGCTGCGATTCTCGCCGCGATCCCTAATGGTCCACAAAAGACCGCAGGCATTGTGTGGGGTGAATTTGTCGCAAACCAGATTCTCGCGGCGCGAGCCAACGACGGTTCCGATGCAATTGTCCCGCCGCCTGGTGGCAGCGGTCCTGGCGTGTGGGTGCCGACCCCTCCGGCATTTCTTCCTTATTTGCTGCCGCAATGGGGATTCGTCATGCCATTTGCAATGAGCAGCAGTTCGCAGTTCCGGCCGCCCGGCCCGCCATCTCTCGATAGCCAGCAATACGCGGCGGACTACAATGAGGTTAAGGAACTCGGCGCGGCTGTCGGTTCGACGCGCACAGAGGAGCAGACCGAGATCGCCTTATTCTGGGCGGACGGCGCTGGCACCGAAACGCCTCCCGGCCACTGGAACAGCATTGCGCAGACTCTTGCTGACACGCGAGGCAATACACTGGAGGAAAACGCAAGGTTGTTTGCCTTGTTGAACATCGCCATGGCCGACGCGGCCATTTGTGCGTGGGACGCCAAGTACACCTTCGATTTCTGGCGTCCGGTCACCGCGATTGCTTTTGCCGAACCAGAACTGAACTGGATGTCGTTCATTATAACACCACCCTTCCCTGATTACGTCTCAGGCCACAGCACGTTCAGCGCCGCAGCCGCAACTGTGCTTCCACTGTTCTACGACACAGAAGATCTGCCCTTCACAACTGGCTCCGATTTTCTGCACGGCGTGTATCGCAGCTTTTCAACATGCCTCGATGCAGCAGAGGAAGCGGCAGTGAGCAGGATATACGGAGGCATTCATTTCCGAACTGCAAGTGAAGACGGATTGCAAGCGGGCATCAGCATCGGCGAATGGACCTTTAGCCACTACTTGCGGCCAAAGGGCCATCGCTCGCGGTAACGGCGAAACAACAAAGCCCACCTTCGAGGGGCGCTTAATCGGTCACAACCAAACGAACCCGTGGGCCGATGACCCCGCCGATTCTGCGTGTGCCGCTTCTTGGTCCTTTTTGTTGACCCTTGGAGCTCCCCAACGCAATCAGTCTGCGGTCAGATTGGAAAAATATTGACGACACATCGAAATTCTGTCTCGATAGCGCGCATGAAAATAAGAACGATTGGATTAACTTTGGTATTTTGCTTTCTGGGAGCTGCAGCGTGCTTGGCCGCCGATCCGCAGATGGGCACTTGGAAGCTAAACGAGTCGAAATCGAAGATCACGCCCGGCACTTTGAAAAACACGCAGGTTGTTTACTCAAGCATGTTCGGGCAGGTGAAAATCAAGGCAGATGGCATCGATGCGAATGGTAAACCCTCGCACACAGAGTGGTCAGGGAAGTTCGACGGGAAAGACTATCCCGTCACGGGCGATCCGAATTCAGATGCTCGCTCCTACACGAAGGTAAACGATCGGACCCTAACGACCACCAACAAGAAAAATGGCAAGGTTACGGTCACAGGTCAGATTGTCGTCTCTGCCGATGGCAAAAGCCGCACCGTCACCTTGAACGGGACCACTCCGAAGGGCAAAAAGTTCAAGAACGTCGTGGTTTACGACAAGCAATAAGACGGAACGCAGGGTTTCTTTAACTCGGGGCTTTGATAGGAGCCGTTGTGATCGTTGCGCGTTTGCTTTGCCCTGTGTCG
>JBKPGQ010000006.1:0-2028 GCA_046729455.1 Verrucomicrobiota bacterium | reverse complement strand
CTGATGAGGCAATCAAGGAATTGAACGCCATCGCCGGCTAACGAGCGAGTTTCAACGCGTCGTCTCTCGCCAGCTTTCTTCCTCTTGTCCCGCTTCAACGTTTCAACGCTTTAACCCTTCAACGCTTCAGTGCGCCGGATGGCCTGCGATAAGATAAATGCTGACGGCGGCGAGGCGGATACCGAGAGCTTTGCGCAAGGTGAGCGGTTCGTGCAGGAAAACCAGCCCGAGCACGGCGCCGCCAACGATAAACATGCCATAGATCGGAACGACGACGCTGGTCGGCCCTTCGGATAACGCGAGGAAATAAAAGACAACCGCAATCACCAGGGCCACGCCCGCGCCTAGCACAAGCATGCCATCGGCGCTGACAAGATTGTCTCGGGAGAATGTTTTTATGTCTCCGCGGAGGACGGTGATGGTGGTTGAAGTCGCCACCACCATGGCGGAGGAAATCATAAGAACGAAGTAGCTGGAGAATCGGCCGCTCTGGGTAGCGAGCTTGACCAGCGTTGCGGTCACGGAGTAGCCGATCATCCCAATGACGGCCCAAAGGAGATACGATTTGCTCATTAATCAGAGCGAAGCAGTCGGCTTCGACTATTGCAAGCTGCGCGCGTGGGAGCTTGCCGAGTTTAGTTTTATGATTTCCGTCCGTTTGCAGGTTAACAGTTCAAATCAGCGGAGTTGACGTCGGGATCTGCCTTGCTCGGTTGAGCAAATGCCAAGAGTTTAGATGCGCCCCGTTTTCCCATTCTCTCTGCCCGAAACAATCGCCATGGAAGTTGCTGGCTCAATTTTCGCTGTCTCGCGAACGCGATGTCGCTAACATCATGCCTTAATGAGTGTGCAAGATTCTGACGCCACGATGGCCGTGTTCCTCGACTTGGAAAACATCGCGCTGGGCGCGCATGACGCGGACTTTCCCGCGTTCGACAACCGCAAGGTGCTCGAGCGTCTGCTGCTCAAGGGACAAATCGTGGTCAAGAAAGCCTACTGCGATTTTGAGCGCTACAAGACGTTTAAGCGGGGGCTGCACGAAGCGGCTTTCGAGCTCATCGAGATTCCGCATGTGCGCCAGTCCGGCAAAAACTCCGCCGACATCCGCATGGTCGTCGATGCGCTCGATCTCTGTTACACCAAGATTCACGTCGACACCTTCGTCATCATCAGCGGTGATTCGGACTTTTCCCCGCTCGTCAGCAAATTGCGCGAGAACGACAAGACGGTCATCGGCGTCGGCGTTAAAAGGTCCACGTCCGATCTATTCATCAGCAACTGCGACGAATTCATTTATTACGACGATCTCGTGCGCCTGGAGCCAGCAAAGAAACGTCCAAGCGTTGCCGTGACCGCGCCAGCAGCGAAAACTGGTAAGGATCATCGACCCTCAATCGAGGGAGCGCTCGATCTTCTGAGGAAAACCTTGGAAGCGCTGCGCGCCGAACGAGGCGAGGATTATCCGATCCGCAGCTCACTCATGAAAGAGGCGATGAAACGTCAGAACCCCGGTTTCAACGAGCGAGCGCACGGGTTCCGTGCCTTCAACGAACTGCTCCTCGAAGCGCAAAAGCGTGGGCTGCTAACGCTGGAGGGCGACAAACAAGTCGGTACCTACATCATCCACGCCATCGAGTAACCGAGCGTCTCATGATGTGTATATGCACATCCATGATGCTTTGCTGTTGGGCTTAATGTCGAACTAAACGCGCCACCACATCGTCGGCGTACCGCTCGAACAACATCGGGCGTTTGCTTGCCGACGCTAAGGGGTGGCGGTCGGCGATGGGAAAGCCGTCAGTGGTGATACCACGTAGATCTGATCCCATATTTTCAACACTAGGGCCATGGACGTCCACTTGCCTTCGACCGATATGGGCAGATTGGTCCACGTCACAAACGTCACCTTGCTGTTGGGGTCGTAGCCCATGTGCGCATTGTAGCCGGGGGTCTCGCCGCCGTGAAAATATACCGCGTTCGGGCCCCAGCGCAGTCGCTCCATGCCGTACCCGTACTGCTGGCCGTCGG
>JBKPGQ010000005.1:0-1833 GCA_046729455.1 Verrucomicrobiota bacterium | reverse complement strand
ACACGACAATCATCTCTGCGCCTGCATCCGACACGGCGACTAATCAGTACCTGGCGCCGTTCGCCGGCGCCGCGATGGGCGAATGGTTCATGGATAATGGAATGGATGCGCTCATTATCTACGACGATTTGTCGAAGCACGCGGTGGCTTATCGGCAGGTTTCGCTAGTACTAAAGCGTCCCTCGGGTCGTGAAGCTTATCCGGGCGATGTATTTTATTTGCACTCGCGATTACTCGAACGCGCCGCGCGCATGAGCGATGAATTCGGCGGTGGCTCGTTAACCGCGTTACCGATCATCGAGACCCAGGCTGGCGACGTCTCCGCCTACATTCCGACAAACGTGATCTCGATTACGGATGGGCAAATCTATCTTGAGACTGATTTGTTTTATCAAGGTGTGCGACCGGCAATTTCCGTGGGGCTCTCTGTCAGCCGTGTCGGATCGGCAGCCCAGATCAAGGCGATTAAGCAGGTCGCGGGCAAGGTGAAGCTCGATCTGGCGCAATTCCGTGAACTGGCTGCTTTCGCGCAGTTTGGTTCCGATCTTGATGCCGCGACGAGGGCGCGACTCGATCGGGGTCAACGTATTGTCGAGCTTTTTAAACAAAAACAGTACAACCCGATCCCTGTGGAAGAACAGGTGGCGGTGATGTGGGCAATGCAAAATGGATACCTCGATGCTGTTCCAGTCGACCGCGTCAAGGAATACCAACTTAAACTTCAGGATTGGTTGCAAACGCGCAAAGGAGGATTGCTCGGAGCGATCGGCGAGAAAAAGCAGCTCGATAAAGACATCGAGTCGCAATTGAAAGCGGCGCTCGACGAAGTCAAAGCGACTTGGCGATGATTTTTCTGAACCAGTTCGATCGAACTATGACTTCGCGCCGCAAGATCGCTCAACTCGAAAGCGCGATCTATTTGATTCGCGGCCAGCGCGTGATGTTCGATTCGGATTTGGCGGCGATCTACGGGGTCACAACGAAACGGCTCAACGAACAGGTAAGAAGGAATATCTCACGATTCCCAGAGGACTTTGCATTTCAGCTTACGGCTGAGGAGCTTACAAACTTGAGGTCGCAAATTGCGACCTCAAGTTTTCATGGAGGGCGCCGGTATCGCCCTTGGGTTTTCACCGAGCACGGAGCGATCATGCTGGCTAGCGTGCTCAACAGCGACATCGCTGTTCAAGCAAGTGTTCGTGTTGTGCGAGCATTTGTTAGGCTGCGAGAAATGGTTGCAGCAAATGCGCAGCTAGCCGCCAAGTTTGAGGAACTGGAAAGACGACTAGACTCACATGACGAAGCGATTGTTGATCTGTTCGCTGCTCTTAAACAACTACTCGAGCCACCGGAGCCACCGAAAAGGCGAGAAATTGGTTTTCATGTCCGAGAAAAGACCGCGCGTTATCGGGTGCAGCGCAGGTCGAAAATCAACGATCGAAATTCGAGAATTCCCTAGATGGCGAACACCCAGGACATACGGCGCCGGATCAAATCGATCCGCAACACCGCGCAGATCACCAAAGCAATGCAAATGGTGGCTGCCTCCAAGATGCGCAAGGCGCAGCAACATGCACTCGCCGGGCGGCCTTACGCCGCTTTGATGAATAAGGTTCTCGTTTCGTTGCAAAGACGGACAGACCCGAGATTTCATCCACTGCTCGCTGTTCGCCCGCTCAAGAAAGAGTTGGTCTTAATTATCAGCACAGACAAGGGACTCTGCGGAGCGCTGAACACGAACCTGTTTCGTGAGGCCACTAACTTCGATTCGGCTAAGACAGCATTCGTGGTGGCAGGAAAAAAGGCACGACAATTCATCGCGCGAACAAAGCG
>JBKPGQ010000004.1:0-11201 GCA_046729455.1 Verrucomicrobiota bacterium | reverse complement strand
CCTCCTTCCTGAAGAAGGTCGCGACCTACGACGCGGAGCTGAAGACGACGCGCCGCGCGGACCTCGATCAGAAGCGCAAGCAGCAACTGCTGGTTTTTGAAAATCAGATTGTCTCGGTGAACGGCTGGTTAGTCCTGGCTTATCCCGGCCAGGCAGAATCAGCCAATTGCAACGACGCTGCGTTTCACGACTGGCATCTCGAGGTGTTTGCGCAGTCAAGTGACCACCCACCGCAGCCGGATGATCCGACCCCGATTATTTGCGAAGTCACTCCGCGCACCGAAAGGACCCTTTACAAGCAGAGTGTGCGCCTTCTCTCGTTGGCTGCTTTCACTCGCCTTTCAGATAACAGCTACCAGCCGACGGGACATCCGCCGCGAAAAATTCGCGTGACCGGTTGTCTGATGTGGGACGATTTGCACAACGACCCAAAAACGGTGGGACCAAAGGTAAAGTTTGTGGGCAACGACAAACTTCATCATCCATGGCGTGCGACCGCCTGGGAAATCCATCCCATTCTTAAGCTCGAGGTAGCCGAATAGCTTGCAACGCAGCCGTGTCGGCTGCGAACCTTTAGCCGCACGTCGTTGACGCCTGAGCTACCAGGCTAGCGTTTCTCTCGCGGACGCCTTGCGAGAAATCGTACTCTCGCAGGATCTCGTTATTCTTTTCACGTGCTTTCTTCATAATTCCTTGGTTCTCGTGTACTCGCGACTCGCGCGCTGATTATGCAAATATTGTCGCCTCGTTCGGTCGTCCAGAAGAACGCGCATCTAAGCAGAGAGTGGATGCTCTCGCGCTTCTTCCAGGAGAGCGATCACCTGCTCGCGCTTTACACTCGGGAACCCTTCAAGGAAATGCTCAATCGAATCGCCAGCCTCCAAATGATCGAACAAACTCTTCACCGGCACGCGAGTACCAGCGAAAACCGGCTCGCCCCCAAAAATCTCACGGTTTTGCGATACGACGCTGCTCATGACTACCAAAATACTGTATCAAGCCGATCGTCGCAAAATCGATGTTTATCGGCTGTAGTGGGAGGCGTGTCGCCTGCAAAAGCTGCAGCTACGGCGCTGCGCGCCGTCCATCACGCGGAGCTTCGAATAACCGAACGCCCCGCAGGGGCGTAGCTATAACATCTAAGAGATGCGTTCCAATCCGGGCCTAACAGAGTCTCATCGGAAGGTTCACTGCTGCGGGTGCGTTTTCTTGAACCCGTCCGTATACCCGTTTTCGAAAGCCTGCTTCCAAGCCTGCAGCCCACCTGCTCGCGAAGGATTTTGGAACTGATCACCCGAACCCTGCTGCTTGAAATACTTTTGCGCCATCATGTTCACCTCAGCGTCCGTCGGCAACTTCGCGTCGCGCGGCGCTTGCTCTCCCGCCTTTTCCCCGATTTCATACGCCGCCCGTTCCTCCGCCGTTCTGCCATGAGCCCCGCGATGAGTGTAAAACACCATCACGCTGCACACGATGAGGGCCGCCACTCCTATCAACACAGAGAAGCGCACCGGCTTGAATTGTCTCGCCATTAGAGGGCTATTGCTGCAGAAAAATCTGCATGTTCTGAAAATCAAAGGTCACCGCATAGGGTTTGAGGAAATCGTGGCCCACCATGCCCGCGAGGTGAAAGCCAAACATGTTTTCCCACGGGAACGGCCCATCGTAGAGACCCGGCACATTCTCTTCCTTTATGTCTCCGAATGAAAGTTGATGCACGGTGTACGGCACGATTTTCAGCGTCCCGCCTCCGCCAGCCCCTTCGAACGCTTTGTTTTCCTCGAGTTTGATTCCAGCGTCCTTGATAACCGACTCCGCCAGTTTAACACCCGCGCCCACCAATCCTGAGTCAACGAAAAGGAGCGTGGGCGGGATCGTCTCCACGCGACCCCAACCCACCATGAAATGATCGCTCGCCATCCAGATAGGAACTGCGACTCTCTTGACTGGCGATTTTGTAAATTCTTCCAGGCTCTTGGCGTCCTTCCGGCGCAGCACAAGCTCGCCGCGTGGATAATCCATCGTCGCCAGGAAATGGTAAAACAAAGTGGTCCCGATGATTCCGTTGATTTGTTTCACGCCCAACCCTTCTGAAAGTTGGCGCAAAGGAAGCATTGCCGTGGGGAGATTTTTGATCGTCCAGTCGCCGACGGTGAGTGACTCAATCCGCCCCTGCTGGACGTCAGCGTGTTGTCCGCCGGAAAAGGTGCCTTGTACGGTGCCGAATTGCGGGACGCCAAGCTCCTTGGCGAACTCGGTGTCGAGCGCGACCTCCGAACCCCCGGTATCGATGAAGAAGGTGACTTCGTCGCCGCCGTTTACGCGCACGTTGACCACCGGCAGCGGATCGGTCCTAACGAACTTCAGACGCGTGCTTGTCCCGTTGCCATGCAATTCATAAGGCGTCTGGCCCTTGAAGCTCTCCAACTTCGCAACGTTCAATCACGGATACTGCTCAATAATCAGCTTATTGTTGCTCACGTCGACGCCGTTCAGCGCAGCCACTGCCTTTTGGAAATCGTCGCGACGATAAAACGCCTCGGCGAGCATGACCTTTGGATCGGCGTCACCTGGTTTCAGGGCGATGGCCTTTTCCAGCCATTTCTGCGCATCATCAAGCCGGTCGGACAGCAATGCGATGCGACCTAAGTGGACTGTTGCCGAATAATCCTTGGGATTTTGAGTGACGATCTGCGAGTAAATTTTTCCAGCTTCGGCAAACTTCCCTGCCTTAAAGAGTCGATCGGCCGAATTGCTCTCTGATTGCTTGGGCTGCGGTGTCGCTTTTCCCGAGAAGCTTGTAAGCGCGATAATCGCGGCAATGGCGATGCAAGTTCTGGCAAATTTCATTTGGCTTTCTGCGATCAAGATTAGCCGCGCACCGTGTAGATTCCCACAGGAATTATGGCTCAAAATGGAACGAATGGGTTGAGTGACATAGAACACGTCGCGATCGAGAATGGAGCTTTTGGGAAAAGCGACATAGAAGGCAAAGTCGCGAGGGTAGCGGCGAGGAAGCGGGGACGCGACCGAGTTTCAAATGGGCGGGAGCACATGAGTCAATGCGGGCAACGAGCGAGTTTCAATCGTCGGTGCCGTAGATTATCCTTTCTTACGCTGCCTGCCGAGCCGCATCGCTAATTTGCGCAGATATTGAGTGGTTTGGTCGCGATCGAGTTTGCCCGCGGCGACATCGAGCAGGAGTCGCTCCCACTTCTCGCTGTCACGCGCGGTCTCCATGCCGTTTAGGCGAAGGAAAACAATCGTCGCGGCCATGGCGGTTCGCTTGTTTCCATCAACGAATGGGTGATTACGGCAAAGATAGAAAAGATACGCTGCCGCAACATCGATGAGATCGGTATATGGAGACTTTTCCCCGAAACTCGATTGCGGTGCAAAGACTGCCGACGCTAGTAAAGCTTCATCGCGAATCCCATTCAGCCCGCCAAAGGTCTTTATCGCTTCAGCATGAATCTCGCGGACGATCTCGACGGAAAGGTGAAAGCAATCATCTGGTGTCGGGCTCACGCGAGCTTTCTCAGCGTTTTGCGATAATCCTTCATCGTTTTCTTGATCGTGGCGCTGACTTCCTTTGGTTTCGGACCTTTGCGGATCGGCATCAGGACAATCGCGCCGCTGCCCGGCACGATCGTCACGTCCAATTGATCGCCCACCTTCAGCCGGGCAAGGTCCATCAAGGCAGCGTCAAAAATGATGCCTTGAGAATTGCCCACTTTTGAGATCGTCTTGGTCATTTCTGTAATACTATGTTTTACGCCGCGCTTTGGCAACGATTTTCTACCCGCGCGGCTCCCGCTCGCGCGTGTTCGCCGACTTCTTTCCTTGGCGAGCCGTAGCCTCGTGCGAAGGCTGCTTGGCGAGCGCGAGGCGCTCAGTCTTTTTCCGGCGTCTTGCGCGTTTCTTAACGTTGTCTCTACCTTGGTTGTGTCCCATAAGTTCTAAGACTCATCCATTCGCGCTGTCTCGTCACGTCGTAGTTTCAACGACGATCGAAAGTGATCGCTAATCTAGTGGATCACGCCGGACGAAACCGGGGCCGGCGTCTGCGTCCGCCTGAGGCGGACTGCGTTCCATGCGATCTCGGCGCCTGCGCATCGTGAACTTTAATCTCGAATGTCCGAAAGAGCGCGGCCAGATCGATCACGTCGTTCGCGGCTGATCTCAATATGTTCCCGAGATTTGCGGCGACTGACGCGACTTCCACGCGGATCCCGTGTCGGCGCAGCTTGATGGCGAGATAAGCGAAATCGGCGTCGCCAGTCACGAGGATCACAACATCGGGCCGCACCTCGATGGAAAGCTCGAGCGCGTCGATCGCCATCATCACGTCCACATTCGCCTTGTAATGACCTTCTTCGGCGGGCGCCCCATCTTTGGTCACCACCATGAACCCGTTGGAGCGCAGCCAATGAACGAACTTGTTTTTCTTGTCCCTCTCCTCCTGCCAGGCGGGAATGGCCGGCGGCAAACCGGCGTAGACCACCATCTCGATCAAATCCCGTCCAGTGTTTGGCCCGGCCAGAAAATCGCGAAGCTTTAACCAATCGAGCCCGCGTCCCGCGGTCCGCACGGAACTGCCGACGTTCGATTCATCCACCAGCACCAACAATCGGGACCGAGCAGGAATATCTGAATCTTTCTTTCGCATCGTTACATCTACAATGAACAAGGCATGCTGGGAAGCGGTGACATAGATTGAAAAACCCTGTAGTGGGCGGCTGTAGAGGCAGCCGTGTCGGCTTCGAAAAGGCTGTAGCCGCGTGTCATCGACGGCGGCAGCCGATGATCTGACCTTCGATTCAGCTTTTGCGTAGACCCGAGCGTGCAATAATCTTTAATTACACTTCAACAAAAGGAGCAATCATTATGGCTATGTATGTCAGTCTTGTTCAGTTTACCGATCAGGGCATCCGCAACATCAAGGACACCATCAAGCGATCCGAGGCTGCGATGGCCGAGGCCGAGAAAATGGGCATGAAGATTGTCGAGGCATTCTGGACGATGGGCGCGTACGACGTCGTGGTGCTGCTCGACGCGCCCGATGACGAGACCATGACTGCTTTCGCCTGCAAAGTTAGTTCAATGGGAAGCGTCAAGACCCAGACAATGCGCGCCTTCGGTAAGGAAGAGATGGAAAAGATTCTGGTGAAGATCAAATAGCGGTTGCGTGTCACGCCGCCTGCATTCGCTCGGACCCTTTACCACGCTTCATGAAGGTCTCGAAACGCGGATCGCGACCGCTCAAAATCCTCAGAGCGGCTGCGTTGTTTTCGGTTAGGCAAAGCCGAATTTTCCCAAAAGTCGCTTGACAAAATTCTACAGATCCCGTAAAAAACTTTTGATTACGTGATCCGGCGTCTCAACGCACTTTCGGCCGGATTAGAAAGCTGGTTGAGACCGCCTTAACCGTCGCTGAGACACCGCTTGGCGCGATCTCCAGATTCACCTGGAGCCCCAGAGGCATCTGAAGTGAGGCGGCTGTTCGACGCACCTCACGAAGATGGTTCGTCGTTCCGCGCGGATTTGGACCAGTCAACCCCAGATAGAAAGGCGTTTATGAAATTCGTTAGTCTCAGAACGAAGCGCGCTCACAGACAAGGCAAGCTAGACAAGCCATCGCGCGCCACTCGTGAATCTTCCACCAAGCCAACGCCCCTGCATCATCAAGTCCACACTTACGCGGAGCTCCGGCAACAGATTCACGACGACCTTCGGATTCAACACCCCGAATGGGTCGAGCCAGATGGCAAATCTCCTATGTGTGATTCGTACGAGACGCGCCTGATGCAACTGCTCGATAGTCTGACGCGAGGAAAATCCGCTCAATCTATTGTTGATCCTCATCGGCTTCTCGAACAGGGAGCAAACTGACTCGGTGCAACTGTAGCCTGCCTGCACAGCTTGTCCGCCGTGGCGCGCGAACACTTTCGGAGTGTCAGCCGCAAAAGCTGAATGGAGCTGATGGGATCAACAACATAGAACACGTCGCGATCGGGAATCGCGCGGGTAGACGGCAACGCAGCTAGGGTAGCTGGCGCGAGCACGGGGCAGTGCGAGCGATCAAGGCAAAGCCGCGATGGGTAGCGGCGAGTGAGCTGGGAAGCAAATGAGTTTCAAATGGGCGGGAGCACATCAGTCAACGTTGGCAGCAAATGAGTTTCAATCCGCTGTCGATGACTGCCGTGGCGAATCAACTCGGTAAAGGAGCATGGTTCCCACGGAGCTTTACGCACGATCGAAACTAGCAGCGCGGGAGAATCGCTTCGTCCCCGTGAAGTAACTAATTCTACGTTTCCGCCCTAACGAATGCCAATGACACTGAACGCGGGCGTTAGCCGTTAGTCGCCAGGGGCAAGGCAGACTCCGCTAGGATACGATCGAAGCGGGGATCGTTGCGAAGGTCATCCCATATGGGATTCAATTTCAAATCGCCGTGGTTCAGACCAAACGGCAGCTTCACGAGTTTGCGCAACTTGTCGAAAGCGCCATCACGATCTCCCGTCATAGCCAGCACTTGCGCGAGACGCATTTCACAGCCGGGACCGACAACTGCGTCCATGCTCGGCGGAAGCATCTCGGCGGCGTGACGCGCATGACGGAGTGCCTCTTCGTTTTGGCCAAGCCCAGCCTCGGCGACCGATAGTTCTCCAAGGAGTTTGGGGTCATCTGGCCGCGGCACGAGCGCAAGTAGTGCCGAGCGCTTCGCCTCCGCATTGGCCTGACGCTCCTCGTTTACCTTACCTTCCGCATGAGCGAGTGCTGCCAGGGTGAGCCAGAAATCCGGCATTCTCTTCACCTCGTCGGTGGCTTTCGCGGCGAAGGCTTTGGCTCCACCGTAATCTCTTTCGATTAAGTAGAGCCAGAGTCGCGCGGTCTGATAATCCATGTCATCCTTATCGTGGATTGACTCGAGCGCGACATGCGCTTCTTCTACATTCCCCATCCCGAGCGCCGCTTCGTTCTTCACCACCAAAAGTCCCGTCGGTTTTGCTCCACGCAGGCGCGCAATGGCCGCGTTCGCAACGCGCTCGGAATCGCCGAACCGTCTCAATCCCGAATACGTCTGCACGAGACTCGTAGCGAGCGACGCATTCTGAGGATCAAGCTCAACCGCTTTTTCGCCATTGCGAATCGATGCCGCAAATTGCTCCAAACGGCGTTCGACCAACGAAGCCAGAGTAAAGAACTCAACTTCATGAGGCGCGGAAGAAGGGATACTCGATAATTCCTGCTCCGTCCGTCGGTAGTCGCCCAAGCCATGATAATAGTATCGAGCCAGAGCCAGGCGCGCTTCTTCGCGATTTGGTTCGAGCCGCAGCGCTGTCTCCGCCGCTTCTTTCGCAGCAGCGAGATCCTGCGGTGAATGATCCTCTCCAAAACGGTACTGTAAGACGTAAACCTCATTCAGCAGGCAATAGGCGAGAGTGAAGTTTGGGTCGCGAGCGATCGCCTTGTTGAGCAGACTAACCGCTGTGTTCCAATTCTCGCGTGGCATACTTGGACCTCCACCGCGGAAGGCGGCTCGGGCGCGAAGATAAAGATCGTAGGCTTGCAAATCCTGCGTGGGTTGCCTCCAAATCTCGGCCTCTTCGCCGGTGGAGAGTGTTGCTTTGAGTTGGCCTGCGATGGTCTGCGCGAGCTCACTCTGGAGCGCGAAGATGTCCTCCAATTTGCGATCGTATTGCTCCGCCCAAATCTGTGTGTCCGTCTGGGTGTCGATGAGCTGGGCGTTAATCCGCACGCGATCGCCGGAAATCTGCACGCTTCCCTCCAGCACGTTTCCAACGCCCAGATCACGTCCGATCTGCTTCATGTTTCTTTTCTTGCCCCGGTAGGGTGCGACACCACTGCGGCTGATGACCTTCAGATCTCCCACTTTGCCGAGATCGGTCAGGATATTGTCCTGAACACCATCGGCAAAATATGACGGAGAGTTCTTGTCACCCAGGTTTTCGAAGGGCAGGACTGCAATACTTTTCCGGATGTCGGAGGCTGATCCACTAAGTCCGCGCGTCCGCAGGTCCGCCGTCTCGCTAGCATTTTGTTGAGACCGAGCCCAAAACGCGAACAGAACTCCGGCCAGGACAATCACGACAGCCGCGCTCGCCACGAGACGCGATCCATTTCGCTTGACCAGACACTTCGCGCGATAACCCAGGGTAGGGTGACGCGCGACAACCGGCTTTCGCGCGAGATGGCGGCGAATATCATCCGCGAGATCCGCTACTGTTGCATAACGCATCTCGGGTTCCTTGCGCATCGCGAACAGGACGATCGCGTCGAGATCACCGCGCAACAGCCGTGCGGTTTGCGCATCGGGAGCAACCGCACTGGGCGGCGGCGGAACTTGCTCACCTACCACTAAAGCCAGTTCTTCACGCGTGGGACGGGCAGTGGAAAACCGGTGCGGCTTTTGGTCGCTCAACATTTCATAGAGCAGCGCGCCTAACGAGTAAATATCAGTCGCGACTGTTATCGGATCTCCTTTCGCCTGTTCGGGCGAAGCGCAGATAGGTGTTAAATGCTGCTGTGCCTCGGCAATCAATTGCGCCGCGGCTTCATCTTTCGCCAGGAGCTTGGCGATCCCGAAATCGAGCAGCTTCGGTTCCCCTTCGGCGTTCGCCAGAATGTTGCTCGGCTTGATGTCGCGATGAACAACCAGATTCCGATGCGCAAATTCAACTGCGGCGCAGATCTTCAAAAACAACTCCAGTCGTTGACGCGTTGACAGCCTTTGCGTGACCGCAAAGCGAGTCACCGGTGCGCCGACAATGTAGTCCATGATGAAGTAGGGCAGACCATCGTCGGTCGTGCCTGCATCGAGCAGCCGTGCGATATTTGGATGGTCAAGCTTCGCCAGGATCTGGCGCTCCGCTCTGAAACGGCGCAGGATCTCAGCCGTGTCGGCGCCTCGATTCAGTACCTTGATCGCGACTTGTTTCTCAAATTGACCATCAGCGCGCTCCGCTAGAAAAACTGTGCCCATCCCGCCGCGGCCAAGTTCACGGACAATGACATACGCGCCCACGCGCTCTCCGCCGCGCGGCGGTCCCTCTTGCCAGAAAGTGGAGGCTGCGTTCTGCGCGCAATCCTCGAAGCTGTCGGTACGCTCCTTAAGAAGCGCCTCCGCTTCGGCCAGGAGCGACTCGGCCTCTTCGAGCAAATCCGTATCTTGACCGCAGCGTCGCTCCACCAAGGCAATCCGGGCCGCTGAAGAGTTTTGTTCCAACGCTTCGCCCAGGATGGTTTTCAAGCGATCCCAGCGTTGCGGATCGATGTTGCCTTGCCCAAATCGCGTAGTTTTTGTGACCACGGAAAATTTGATTCCCTAATTCACAGATAGTTCTCGCCGAAGCCAAATTTTCGCCAGGGTCCAGTCCCGCTTCACTGTGGCCGGCGAAATTTCCAGTAACTCGGCTGTCTCCTCGACGGTCAGCCCGGCGAAAAACCGCAGTTCAACGATGCGCGCCTGCCGCTCGTCCAGAGCTTCCAGCGCCTGCAATGCCTGGTCCAGCGCAGTTACATCAATTTTGCGGCTATCGTAAAATTCGAGAGTAAGTCTCAGAGGATCCGACCCGCCGCGTTTCAAACGGTGTCGTGCGACCGCGTAGTTAGTCAGCGTCTGTCGCATCACGCGTGCGAAGATTCCGATAAAGTGACTACGATTTTGCCAGACAAGATTCTGCTCGCCAATCAGGCGAAGAAAGGCCTCATGCACGAGCGCGGTCCGCTGAAGAGTATGAGCGGTCCGTTCGCCCCGCAGAAAGGTCTCGGCCAGACGACGCAAGTCTTCGTAGACCTCCGGCATCATCTCGCTAATCGCGGCGGCCTCGCTGCGCTCGGCATGGTTCGCCTCACGCACAAGAGGCGGAGTCAATGGCGCCGCAGGGGCCGGCATGGGCCTCTCGGTGGGAACCCTTGCCATAACGGCAAAGCCTAACGCATCTCGTGCCGAGGCGTCCAGCCAGAGCTCATCGCCTCGCGCGTCAATGTCTTGTCGCACCTCTACAGCGCTTCGCATTACAACCGGATTGATACTGGAATTCTTTGCGCTGTTTGGACCGGACCGCCCGATGGCCGGTTTTACACCGCCACCGGGCTGAGTGCCGGTCTCAGTTTTTCGTTGTCGATAATTCAGGAAGAATTATGGCGCTTACGTAACAGCATCGGTCGGCCAGGAATTACTGTCCGCGAAATTGGAGCAAGCCCAACGCGGACCTATCCGCTTCTCGCACGAAGCCGTGAACTACGTTATTTGGATCGAGGAAGAATCCAGTCACCGCCCCGTTCGGAGCAATGCTGTAGACGTTCGGTCCCTGGCCAGGGCCCGTGCCGGCGCCCGGAACATCGAACTCAAGGATCGCGCCGTGCTTATCGCGCACAAAGCCGTGATTCACATTTGCCTCATCAGTATACCATCCTGTGATCGCTCCATTCGAATTTATTCCAAAAGGAAACGTACCTTGGAGCGGGCCGGTGCCCGCGTTTGGAGCATCGAACGTGGTGATGACGCCATTTCTATCCCTCAGGAAACCGTGACTCGCGTTGTCCGGGTCAACGTAGTTTCCCATGATGTTTCCATTCGGAGTAAAGCCCCCGCCAAAAGTACCCTGGCCGGGGCCCGTGCCCGCGCCCGGAACATCGAAGGTGGTGATGACGCCCTTCTTATCCCGCACGAAGCCGTGGTTCGCATTGATTCCGTTATCGTAGAATCCTGTGATCTCCCCACCTGGGCTGATTGCGAACGGAAACGTACCTGGGCCGGCTTCGGCACCCGGAGCATCGAATGTGGTAAAGACGCCATTTCTATCCCTGACGAAACCGTGACTCACTTGGGCCGAGTCCGTGTACCATCCCGTGATCGTCCCGTTTGGGTTGATGATCATGGGGCTGTAAGGAAAAGTGCCTTCGGGAAACGGCCCCGTGCCCGCGCCCGGCGCATCGAAGACGGTAATCACGCCTTGATTGTCGCGAACATAGCCGTGGACTGCATTCGCTGAGTCAATGAACCATCCCGTCATGGTTCCACTCGGGTTTATGGCGTAGGCCCGCGTTCCCTGGAAGGCGGCTGTGCCCGCGCCCGGCGGATCGAAGATGGTGAAGTTGCCATCTTGGGACCGGACGAAACCGTGCCGCGCATTGTCGGCGTCACGGCTGAATCCTATGATTGTCCCAGACGG
>JBKPGQ010000003.1:0-4321 GCA_046729455.1 Verrucomicrobiota bacterium | reverse complement strand
CGAATCGATTTCAGTTGAGCGCGGATTGCCGCAAGCAGATCTGGTTCCTGCAACAAATCGGCGATCATTTGCTGGCGTCGCTCGAGCTCATGCAAATTGCGCAGTGGCTGCAAAATCCACGAGCGCAACCTCCGGCCGCCCATCGGCGTGATGGTGCGATCGAGAACCGCGAGCAAGCTGGTGTTACGTGTGCCGCGTGATTCAACCAGCTCGAGATTCGTTTGCGTCGCGGCGTCGAGCATGACGTATTTCGCCGGCGCATCGCAGCGCAACGAGGTGAGGTGATCGACGTTGCGCCGAAGCTGATGCTTCAAATAATGAACGATTGCGCCCGCGGCGGCGACCGCTCGCGACATCTCGCCGCAGCCAAATCCATCCAGCGATTTGGTTTTGAAATGCTCGCATAAGGTGAAGATCGCCTGCTCTGGCAGGAACGCGTAGCTGTCGTACTCCAGCGCGTGATCGATCTCGCCAAGCTGATCTTTCTGTTCGGAGCTGATGAGCAGTTCGGATGGCGAAACACGCGCGAGTTCGTCGAGGAGGAATTGTCGATCTTGCAGTTCGGTAAGTCGGAACTCGCCTGTGGTCAGGTCTGTGTAAGCAAAACCAAATATGCCCCCGTCGGCGTAAACCGCGCCCAGATAATTCGCGCGTTTCGCGTCGAGCAAGTCGAGGTCGCTCACAGTTCCCGCGCTGATGATCTGGGTGATGTCGCGGGAAACGATTTTTCCCGGTTGCGGCTCGCTCGTCTGATCGCAGATCGCCACGCGTCGGCCGGCCTTGATCAATTTTGCGACGTAAGTTTGGGCTGCGTGATATGGCACACCGCACATCGGCACGCCGTTGCGCTTGGTCAGTGCGACGTTCAGCAAGACCGAGGCTTCCTTTGCGTCTTCAAAGAAAAGTTCATAGAAATCGCCGAGCCTAAACAACAAGAGCGTATCTGCCGGGATGCTGCCTCGGAGCCGCCGGTATTGCTGCATCATTGGAGTGAGGGCGTCGGCCATAATTCGAGAATTAAATCAACCGGCGCGAATTGCGAGTTTGGAATGTGGATTGGTAAAAATTCCTTGCCTGCCGGAGGTGTTCGTCACCAATCTGGGCGCGACCCGCATGAATTTCATCCCTCATTTGCCTGGCGGTCGGCTCGGCACATTCTGTTTTGTTTTTTCCCCCGCAGTTTTTCTCGCGGTCACACTCGTTCAAAAGAATCCGCCAGTGCGTTCTGCGGACCCGCCGGTGCTGATTTGGGACATTGATCTAACGCTTGCCAGCGCTTTGCCGCGAAACTTTCGAACGACTGATGATCCGCTTAAGGCGAACGATGATAAAACGCCTTCAACCATTGGCTTGATTGACGTTCACGCTTCTGGCAGCGGAGAGTTTACCGATGATAACCTCAAGCTTTTGCTGGCGCGAATGCATGGTCCGGTCACGATTTTCGATCTCAGGCAGGAAACCCACATATTTATCAACGGCCTTCCCGTTAGTTGGTATGCGACGCGCGATTGGGCGAACGTCGGTCGCAGTCAAACTGAAATTGAAGAGGCTGAAGCTGCATGGGTTCAATCGCTTGGGCCGGGAAGCGAAATTGCGGTTCGGCCAGGTCACCCTGTCAAAAAGGGCAACGCCGACTCTGTCGTCCCGCAACAGGTGATTGTAAAAGAAGTGAGCATCGAACGCGATCTTGCGTCGGCCGCAGGCACCGGTTATGTCCGGGTCGCCGTTACAGACCATGTGCGACCGCTCGATGAGGCAGTCGATCAATTCATTGTCGCCGTTCGCGCACTTCCAGACGATGCCTGGGCACATTTTCACTGCGAAGCCAGGCTTGGACGAACGACCACGTTCATGGTGCTGTACGACATGCTGCGAAATGCGACCCGCGTATCGCTCGATGACATCGTGTGCCGTCAGAAATTACTGGGATACAACTACGATGTCCTGCGTCCGGCTGGGCCCGCGAACTGGAAGGCGCCCTACATGGAGGACCGGATCGCATTTGTTCGTGCGTTCTACAATTATGCTCGCGCTAACCCGAACGGTCGGCCGGAGATCTGGAGTGAATGGCTCAAATCGGGCGGGAAGTAGGAATAAATGTCTACGTTTCGTTGCTGTGACAACCCACGCGCGACAGCCCCGAAAGCTTTCGGGCCTGGAGGCGAGGGGAGTTGAACCCCTGTCCTCGTCGCTATCCGCGCAAACATCTACATGTTTATCCGACGATAAATTCTGAGGAGCCAAGCCATGCGCCGGCACACTGCCGGCTCCCGAGCGTCCACGAAATCGATTCACGAACCGGCGCGGTCGCTCCACCGGTTCGCCAGCCTGCTGTCCACATTTGCCGTCGTAGCAGGCGTCCCACGACAAATGTCGCGATCAATTAAGCCGCGAGAGCGAGACCTTCGTTGTCTGCGTTTGTTTTTTGGTCCGGTTTTTAACGAGGCCAACGAACCATCCTCGGCATGCCGTCTGCGCTTCCAACGATGAGTCGAAGCCAGTACGCCCCCTTTTTTTGTACTTGAACAAATACCTCTTTTTGCAGTCTTATGCAACAGGTCGCAACCCTCGCAAAGGCGCGGCTCTAAACAGTAATTCCGAGAATGGCGATTGAAATAACAGCTCGATCCTTGGCCGACCCGCAACAGGCGGATATGGCTTCCGGTGAAGCGGTGCAGCCCAGGCAACTTTCGGGGCTTCCGGAGAAATCTGCTCCGCTTTCGCGTTTTTTGCGGCGCTCCCTGCGGTTGACGCGCCGAAACTTCAGTAGTCGCGCGAAGTTGCTTTCAGGCGGGGAGGTCCTCATTCTTTCAGCGCCAAAAAGCGGACGCACATGGATCCGGACATTCCTTTGCGCTTACTTATGCAAGCGTTATGGCCTTGAATTCACCCTGCAGCCCGGACGGTACGATCATCCACGTTTCCCCCGGGTAATATTCTCCCACGATCGTTTTGAGCACCGAACGAAGGGCAATCGCTGGGACCGCTTGCGCGGCAAATATCTCGTTCCAAGAGGAGAACTTCGAAAAGCGAAAATTATCTTGCTCGTGCGGGATCCACGCGACTGTTTCGTCTCCCTCTATTTACAAATGACGCGGCGCGATCCCAGCGCGGATGCAGCGTTGAAGCAAAAATCTGTCAGTGAACTCCTGCGCGATGAGAGATTTGGAATCCGCGGAATCGTTCGCGCAATGAACGACTGGCTTGACGAATTCTCAGGTCGAAAGGATTTCACGATCATCCGGTACGAAGCGTTGCGGGCATCTCCAGCCGAACATTTTCGAGACCTGCTTGCCGTGGTTGGTGAAACGACCCTGGATATGTCGATTTTTCAGGAGGCGCTTGAGTTTTCTCGGTTCGAGAACATGCAAAAATTAGAAGCAGCGGGGGTTTTTGATTCGAAAATCCTGCATCCGGGTGACATGCGTGATCCGGAGTCGTTCAAAGTGCGTCGCGGAAAAGTTGGGGGTTATCGGGAGTATCTTTCGGCTGAGGATCTAGAGTACGCTGCCGATGCGTTGAGGGAACTCGATTCCCGATTCGGCTACAACTCCTGAAGCATGGCCGCGACTATCGAGCGCCGTGGGGCTGCTATTCTGCCGTTCCTTCTCGCGCCGCTGACGGCATATTCCTGCTAAGGATCATCTTAGCGGACTTGTTTCCTCCTGTCAGAACGGTCGGCGTCGAAGATTGATTTCTGGTATACGACCAGACTCCCGGTACCCATCAACGTGAGTGTTGTGACCACAAAAAAACCTTAAAAAATTTCTTGCGCTCTATTTCCTACTGAAGTAGTAGGGTATACTTAAATCATAGGAGTTTAGTAGAGATTAGAACGGGAACGGAGGAATATGACTATGAAAAATATAGCGGGACTAATCTGCTTGGCGTCGTTCTGCGCGGGCGCCATTTGGGTCGAATATGAAGCGATCTCGCGCTTTGGCGGTGCATTCATTCTCATTGCCGCTGCGTCTGTTTTGGCTGTGCTGTCAGGCGCACTGTTTCGCGCGCCAGAAGGGTATGAGGGCGCCAACGGACTGCATGTCAGGCCGGGTAATCGGCGGTTCGGCCCGACTCGTCATGTCCGACTCTCAACGGCAAATGCGACGAGAAGGGACGTGACGCAGCGAGCGACATCCCCGCGCATGAGCACGACATGAAACTTTCTACACGTGGCGACTACGCGCTCCGAGCGCTTATCGATCTTGGCATCGCATCCGAGCTCGGGTGGCCGATGCTCCAGGTCAGTGAACTGGCGTCAAAAGAAAAACTACCGATCAAATTCCTTGAGCAGATTTTCACGCAACTCAAAGCCGCAGGC
>JBKPGQ010000002.1:0-1135 GCA_046729455.1 Verrucomicrobiota bacterium | reverse complement strand
TAAACGAACGTCTCCGTAGAAGGTCCACCAAAGCTATAGAGCTTACCGGCCGCGACCGCCGCGCTATTGTGGTGCAAGGCACGGGGAATCGGATGCGCCGAACTCCACGTGTTCGTGGCAGGATCGTAAACTTCGACGATGTTTGTCGGTGTGCCAGAGCTGTCATAGCCGCCGATCGCGTAAATCTTGCCGTTCAAGACAGCGGTAGCGAGTTCCTGGCGGGCAGTCGGCATCGGCGCCAGGGTTTGCCAAATGCCGCCGACCTGGGCAGCAGCGCCGCTCACGAATGTGAGCGAAAAGACCAAGGTCAAAATGCGGGATGTAGGATTCAATGTTTGCATCTTAGGTGAGCCATCGAGGCCCTCACCATTTTTCTACAGGAAAGAAAATGCAAAGTTCCCAAGCGATTCGCAAAAATTCTTAGTACCTGAAGCAGCTATGGAGGCTCGCGACGACTTGGTATTCGACGCGCTTACAAGAGAACTCGCGGCGTCTGCAGCCCGATGAGATGCGTTCCATCTTCGCGCGCCTCGGCTTACAAGGCGACTTCTGGGATCCGCAGCCAGATAGTTTCGGTTAACGGATTCGCTGATGCTAAATGACGCCGGCGATTCCACCGCGTTTGCCGACGCAGTGTTGCGCACCGCACGCGATCGTCACGCCGGGCTTGAGGCTTACCGTCAACCCGGTATCCTCGCATGGCATGCATCGTGACCATCAGCGTTGGTACTCGCACCGTCTCAATAGAGACATGGGTGTCGCTATTTACGGCAATTACGGCGCGCCGATCCTCGCCTTCCCGACGAGCTGCGGCGACGAATGGGAGATGGAAGGTCAAAGCATGATTCGCACCCTCAGCCCTTACCTGGACCAGGGGCGAATTCGAATCTTCTGCATCAACAGCGTGAACAGCGATTCATTCCAAAACAAGGGAGCGCATCCCTTCCACCGGAGCTGGATGCAGGCGCAGTACGACGCCTATGTGGCGAACGAAGTTTTCCCGTTTATCGACTCCCAGTGCCAAACGCCGGGAATCGGGATCGCAACATTGGGCGCATCGCTCGGTGCCTATCACGCGGCCAACACACTTTTCAAGCATCCCGACCATGTGAAACGCTGCTACGCGCTCTCGGGC
>JBKPGQ010000001.1:0-12143 GCA_046729455.1 Verrucomicrobiota bacterium | reverse complement strand
GAGAACGCTGCTATCAAAGGAGGGCCGTGCGCTAGTGCTCCGACAACATGCCACTTTTTAGTATTCGGCCGACCCGCGCCAAGGATCAGAAGTACAGCGATGATCGTCATTAGGAGATACGCCTGGATGAGGCCTACCCAGCCCATGGGGTTCTGCTGCATGAAGCCAAACGGCCCGATTTCAATCATCCAGCCAATGGTCGCGGCGGCGGCGCTCCCTAGTGCTACGAGAGTTAAAATCGTGCCGTGAATCCGCAGTAGGCGTCGCTGAAATGTAGCAATACCTCTAGTAGATGGCGGAGTCAGATTTGTATCCTCCGGCAAACACCAGTCGGGCGTTGTCTTGTTGTTTTACTGCCAATGGCCGGCAATGTAGACCCAGCCGCCGGGGCGACGCACCCAGTGACCTGCGACCCAAACTGCGGCAGGTCTTGGGCGGAGTACCCAAGTGCCCGGCACCCAGACGTAATCGGCTCCCGTCCATCGCCAATAGCCGGTCGTCCAAACGTATCCCGGTCCCGGTGCCACTGTCTGGGTTTCAACGCGAACTGGTGGCGGAGGTCTGGTCACCACTACCTCGCGGGCTGGACCGGTCGTTGTCACTTCCTGCGTAGTCGTAGTCGTTGTCACGGTCGTTGGTTCTTCAGCGCAGCCAATCAACGCCAAAGGCACCAACATCAATAGGTAAGGGCTTCTCTTCATTTTTAGGCCTCCCTTTACAGATTCGTTTTGCGCCAAACAGTTGGCTTTGTCGGAAATCGAACCTTTTGCCTGCGACCGATAGCGGAAGTCCAATTTTGATTCGATGATTGGGGATGCTTTACGTGGTCGCTACGCCGATCGGCAATTTGGGCGACATTACATTGCGCGCGCTCGAGGTCCTGAAATCAGTCGATCTGGTCGCAGCCGAAGACACGCGGCATTCCGGAATGTTGATGAAGCATTTCGGAATAAAGAAACCGTTCATCAGTTATCACGAACATAACGAAGCAAAGCGCACGGCTGAACTCGTTGAACGTCTCGCGGCGGGCGAAAACGTCGCGCTGATCAAGGACGCAGGTACACCTGGAATATCCGATCCGGGATTGCGTCTTGTTCGTGAATGTATTCGGCGGGAGCTTTTGTTCACGATCATCCCAGGGCCCTCATCGATCCTGACCGCGCTCGTCGGCTCCGGTTTTTCGACTGAGAAATTTTCTTTCCGCGGATTTCTGCCGGTTAAAACGGGGCAACGCGAGCGCGAGTTGCGAGCTGCGACTGAATCCGGTGAAACAGCAGTGTTTTTCGAGTCGCCTTATCGATTAACCAAGACACTCGCCACCTGCGTCGATATCTTGCCGGATCGGCAATTTTGCGTTGCGCGCGAGCTGACAAAAAAATTCGAAGAATTTCGGCGCGGCACAGCCGGTGAACTTCTTGCGCATTACGAAGCCCACCCGGCGAAAGGCGAGATCGTTCTCGTGATTTCGGCGCAGAAATAGTCGCGTTGGCTGTTGTGGAATGGAGCACGAAAATCGCCAAACCCAGCAAAGACTGGAGCGGCGGCACCGCTTTGGCGAATAAACGAGCGGCAATCGTCGTCAAACTCTGCCACTCAAATCAGCGTACAGGTTTTGGAAACAATGCGACCCGAGATTGCCTCTATCGAAAATTCCGCATCCTCGTGCAGTCTCTCTCCGTTCCCCGTCTCCCTGGCGGTGCCAATTAATGAGGCTCTCCCTACTGCAAAGGCTTTCACAAACAAAGGAGCCGCGGAGAGCGATTATGATGTAATGACCCGCTCGCTTTGGTTATTAAAGCCTTTGCTCGCGGGTCTGATCATTACCCTGTTGCAACTTGCGATGGCGATAGGCCTGCTTGCGCCGGAAGGCTCCTTTTCGGAGCGCTACGCCACGCTGGCCCAGCACGATAGTTATTGGTTTATGAACATCGTGGATCGCGGATACCAGACCATCGTCCCGCCCATCGATCACAAAGTGATGGAAGTATCAAATGTCGCATTTTTTCCCGCTTATCCTGCTATCGCGGCGGCATTTCGCTATGGACTTAACGTCAGCACCGGCACAGCTTTGTTGATCACTGCTCAGCTCGCTGCCTGGGGGTTCTGGAGCTATTTCTTTCTTTTTTGTAGGCGCTGGAATATTACGCCCGCGATCCGAGTTTGCGGCGCACTATTAATCGTCGTCCATCCTGCGGCGTTCTTTCTAATTGCCGGGTACTCAGAATCGTTGTTCTTGATGGCTCTGTTTGGTTTCATTTATTGGAGCACTATCGAAGGGCGATCCGCGAAGGTTTGGGCAGCCATCCACGGTATTGTCATGTCGGCAACGCGGATTGTTGGATTTGTATGTGCAGCATTTCCCCTGGTGCGCTCGTTTTTCCAAACTGGATGGCGCGGTTTAGCCGAGCCGGGGCGGTGGCTTCGCAAGGAGAAGCCGGCGGTCGCCATGACACTGGTAGCGAGCTTCGGCGCCGTAGGATTCTTCACTTATTCCCAACTGCGCTGGGGCCACTGGGATATTTATATGCTTACTCAGGCAGCCGGTTGGGGAATTGATCCCGATTATTTGGCGGTGCTTAAGCCCTCTAGCTATCGGTGGTTCGTTCCAGCGCTGAACGATCCGACCGAGGCGAGCCAAATGTCGATGACGTTGGGCGCCATTCTCTTTATCGGTATCGCGATTTGCGAATTACTTCTGGCGATCCGACGCAGAGCCGGTTTGCCACTCCGCGCCGGCATCTATTTCTGCGCCTTTGTCATCTATTATCTCTCCGTCAGCGGAGTGGCCTGCGTGGATATGGAGAGCATGCTCCGCTACGAATTTTGCGTGCACGCGCTCATCGTCCTGGCGCTTTTGAATTTTCTGGGTCAATTTCGCACGCCACCGGTGCTCGTTAGGGCATTCGGCATCGCGGCAGTGGCGCTGCTCAGCGCTGCTGGGCTATGCGTACAGGGCTGGTACGTCTGGAATTTCACTCGCGGAAACTGGGTTGCCTAGAAGAAGATGAAAACAAGAGTCGTCATTATCGGCGCGGGACCGGCGGGTTTAACGGCGGGCTATCTCCTGTCGAAGGAGGAAGTCGATGTCGTTGTCTTGGAGGCCGATCCCGTTTACGTCGGCGGCATTTCTCGCACGGTGACTTACAAGGGTTTTCACTTTGACATAGGCGGGCACCGTTTCTTTTCCAAATCTAAAGCTGTCGAAGAACTATGGACCGAGATTTTGCCTAACGACATGCGCGTGCGGCCGCGTTCGTCGCGGATTTTTTACGATGGCAAATTTTTCTCCTATCCGTTGAGACCGTTCGAAGCACTGCTCAGGCTAGGCGTCTTCAGGTCTGCGCTCTGCGTCCTGTCATGGATGAAGGCGCGCCTGTTCCCAGTGCGAAATCCGCGCAATTTCGAAGATTGGGTAAGCAATCAATTCGGCAAACGGCTGTTCAATACATTTTTCAAAAGTTACACCGAAAAGGTGTGGGGCATGAGTTGCAAGGAGATTTCCGCCGACTGGGCTGCGCAGCGCATCAAAGGACTTTCTCTCGGCAGTGCCATCAAGAATGCGCTGATTCCGCAGCGTTACAACGGAGATCGAACGAAGGTCATTAAGACGCTGATCAATTCCTTCCGCTATCCGCGGCGAGGTCCCGGCATGATGTGGGAGGCATGCGCTGAAAAGATGAAAGCGCTGGGCGGCCAGCTTGAGATGGGCTGCAGGGTAACGCGCTGTTCCTACGATGAAACATCCGGCAACTGGACGATCGCATACAAAGATCGACAAGGTGACCTGCAAACAATCGAAGCGGAACACGTGATTTCGTCCGCGCCCATGCGGGAGCTCGTCTGCGGATTGTCACCGAACGTGAGCGAGCGGACGAAGCGTGCTGCCGAAAGTCTCAAGTACCGCGATTTCCTCACCGTGATGTTGATCTTGAAAGATCGACAGATGTTTGATGACAACTGGATCTACATTCACGATCCAAGCGTCAAAGTTGGCCGCGTTCAAAACTTCCGTTCCTGGTCGCCGGAGATGGTGCCCTCCCGGGATAAGGTTTGTTACGGCCTCGAATATTTCTGTTTCGAACATGACGGCCTCTGGGACTCGAGCGATAATGATTTAATTGAACTAGCGAAGAGCGAGCTAGTTCAGATCGGATTGGCGAGGGAAGGAGACTTCGTCGACGGCTGCGTCGTCCGCCAAAAGAAAGCTTATCCAGTTTACGACGACGATTATGCGCGGCATGTCGCCACCGTCCGCGAGGAACTGGAGACCCGATTCCCGAACTTGCACCTCGTCGGCCGCAACGGCATGCATAAATACAACAACCAGGACCACGCCATGATGACCGCGATGTTGTGCGTCGAAAATATTCTGGCGGATACGAAGCTTTACGATCTCTGGCAGGTCAACAGCGACGCCGAATATCACGAAGCGGGCCCTGCGGCGACTGAAGAAACAGGCGCATCCGGATTACGGCTGGTTCCCACACGCGTCGTCGCAGCGCCCGAGCTTGCGCCGGAAGGGTAGCCCGCGCGTCTCGTGTGTTGGCGAACGCGTGCTCGCGGACACGAACTTTCTTCGTGCATGTCTTCCAAACCACGCGCCGTGAATCGAAAGGCTCTTTCGGAGTCCACGCCGAAACCCAACACGCGAGACGCGTGCGCTACCTCTTCTCGAATTCTTCGACCGGTGGACAGGAACAAAACAGGTTCCGGTCTCCGTAAACGTTGTCGATCCGCGCAACTGTCGGCCAGAATTTGTGCTCGCGCGTCCACGGTGCGGGGAAAGCTGCTTGTTCGCGAGTGTAGGGACGGTCCCAGTCCTCAGAAGCGATTTGGCGCGCAGTGTGCGGCGCTTTCTTTAGCATATTATTTTCCTGATCCGTCTTTCCCTTCGCGACCGCCTCCATCTCGGCGTGAATGGAGATCATCGCGTCGCAAAACCGGTCGAGCTCGTGTTTTGGTTCGCTCTCGGTTGGCTCGATCATCATCGTTCCGGCAACCGGCCAGGAAACTGTCGGCGCGTGAAAGCCGTAGTCCATTAAACGTTTCGCTACATCTTCCACCTCGATGCCTGCGCTCTTCCACTGGCGAAGATCGATGATGCACTCGTGCGCAACGAGCCCGCGTTTGCCTTTGAAAAGCACCGGGAAATAGGGATCGAGCCGTTTCGCGATGTAATTCGCGTTTAGGATCGCGACCTCGCTTGCTTGTTTCAATCCTTTTCCGCCCATCATGCGGATGTACATCCACGTAATCGTCAAAATGCTGGCGCTCCCATACGGCGCGGCGGAAACATTGCCGCCCTTGCCTACTCCGTGACGATGAGAGTCGCTCCCTTTTGGCGGACGTTTGGCATGTTCTCCTTCTCCAAACAAGATTCGGCCAGTCTCAGGATCAAGAATGAATTCTCGCGGAAGATACGGCGCGAGATGCTTCGCCACACCAATAGGCCCCACACCCGGACCGCCGCCGCCGTGCGGAATGCAAAACGTTTTGTGCAAATTCAAATGACAAACGTCTGCGCCGTAATCGCCGGGGCGACATAGACCGACCTGTGCATTCATGTTGGCACCATCCATGTAAACCTGGCCACCATGCGCGTGCACGATGTCGCAAATTTCGCGAATAGTAGGCTCAAAGACGCCATGCGTGGACGGATAAGTCACCATCAGCGCGGCGAGATCGCGCGCGTGCTCGTCGGCTTTGGCACGCAGATCGGCAAGATCGATATCTCCATCTTTCAAGCAGGCGATAGAGACAACCTTGAAACCAGCCATGGTGGCGCTCGCCGGGTTTGTGCCATGCGCCGAGGTCGGAATGAGGCAAATGTTGCGATGCGCTTCGTTGCGCGAAGCGTGATACTCGCGGATCGCCAGCAGGCCAGCATATTCGCCCTGCGATCCAGCATTCGGCTGCAATGAAATCGCATCGAATCCGGTGATTTCCGCAAGCCAGTTTTCGAGCTGTTCGCACATTTCCGCATAACCGACGGTTTGTTCCGTGGGCGCGAACGGATGCAGCCTAGAAATTTCCGGCCACGAAATCGGAAACATTTCCGCCGTAGCGTTCAATTTCATCGTGCACGAACCAAGCGGGATCATCGAAGTCGTCAGCGAAAGATCGCGTGATTCGAGCTTCTTGAGATAACGCAGCATCTCGGTCTCGGTGTCGTGAGTGTTGAAGATAGGGTGAGTGAGAAATTCGGAAGTGCGGATTGCCGATTGCGAAATGCGGATTGGCGGCTCGCCCAGATCGTCATCGGCCAAATCGCGCACGGTTGTGCCACGAAAGATCGACATCAGCACCTCGATGTCGCGTGGAGTTGTCGTTTCGTCGAGAGAAATGCCGACTGCGTGCGGGCCCAGCTCGCGTAAATTGCAATCCGCCTTTTGCGCGTGTTCTAGAATGAGTGCGCTTGACTCAACTTCGACGCTGATGGTGTCGAAGAAAACTTCGTGCGTGATACTCAAGCCAAGCGCGCGCAGACCATCGGCAAGTTGACTTGTTAGGCGATGCACGCGCTCGGCGATTACACGCAGACCTCTTGGACCGTGATACACGGCATACATCGAAGCGATGACAGCCAGGAGGACCTGCGCGGTGCAGATGTTGCTCGTTGCTTTGTCGCGACGGATGTGTTGCTCGCGCGTTTGTAGAGAGAGTCGATAGGCAGGTTGTCCTTCGGCATCATGTGAAACACCCACCAGCCGGCCAGGCATGTGGCGCTTGTATTGGTCGCGCGTGGCGAAGTATGCCGCGTGCGGGCCGCCGAACCCGAGGGGAACGCCGAACCGTTGCGTATTTCCGACCGCAACATCAGCGCCAAATTCTCCGGGCGGTTTCAATAACGTCAACGCCAGGATGTCGGCTGCCACCACGACAAGCGCCCCGGCATCATGGGCTTGCTTAATGAAATTCGTGTAATCGTGAAGCGCGCCATCAGTGGCTGGATATTGGGCTAGCGCGCCAAAAACCTTGTTGTCGAATTTGAAACGCGAATAATCACCAATCTCAATTGTAATTCCAAGCGGTTTCGCTCGTGTTTGCACAACGGCGATCGTTTGCGGGTGACAATTGTCGGCGACAAAAAACGTTTTGCGATTCGGAACGACTGCATGACAAAGCGTCATTGCCTCGGCGGCGGCAGTGGCTTCATCAAGAAGCGAGGCGTTGGCAATCTCAAGCCCTGTTAAGTCTATGATCATCTGCTGAAAGTTGAGGAGGGCTTCGAGCCGGCCTTGTGCGAGTTCAGCCTGATAGGGCGTGTAGGCGGTATACCAACCCGGGTTCTCGAGAATGTTTCGCTGAATAACGGGCGGCGTAATGCAATCGGAATAGCCACAGCCGATGAACGACCGCGCGATCTTGTTTTTCCTAGAGATCGCTCGGAGCTCGGTCAGCGCTTCTATCTCCGATTTCGCTTCCGGCAGGTTCAGTTCACGATCCAGCCGGATATTTCTTGGAACGGCTGCTTCCACCAGGGAATCGAGATCTTCGAACCCGACCTCGCGCAGCATGACGCGCACTTCGTCTTCATTCGGGCCAATATGGCGGCGCGCGAAGGAATTTAGATCGATTGTTTCTTCACGCCGTTGCATGGGAGCAGACTACGGAAAGCGAATCGCGCTTCAAGTCGGGCTCAGGTACGGGCGATCGACTTCAATTTCCCGGGCGGTTCGGTGAACCGGCCCTACCATTACGTCGCGTCGTGAATTTCTACACCGCGGCTTTTCAACAGGGCGCGCAGCTCAGCCAGGTGTTGATGATTACGGGTTTCGACCGTGCAAAGAACGTTCACCGCCGAGACGTCAGGGCTGGCGAAGGCGCGATCGTGCACGACTTGCTTAACACTTGCGCCTGTAGAAGCAATTTGTGCTGCCAGGTCGGCCAGACCGCCGGGTCGATCGCTGATCACAGCGGTGAACCGGCCAAGTCTGCCATCCGCGACGAGGCCGCGCTCAATTACACGACTGAGAACGTTGGGATCAATGTTCCCACCGCAAAGCAACAGAGCCACTCGCCTGCCGGCGAGCTCTTTTAACTTCCCGGACATGCACGCGGCCAGAGGTGTGGCTGCAGCTCCTTCGACAACGCTTTTTTCCAATTCAACCAGACGGAGAATTGCCAGAGCGATTTGTTCTTCGCTCACAGTGATAGTCACATCGACGAGTGGTCTGGCGATTTGGAACGCATTCGCGCCGATCTGCGGAATGGCGAGTCCGTCTGCGAGTGTCGGACGCATCGTAATTTTGGTCGGCTTTCCTGCTTCAAGCGCAGCTGAAAAACTGGCCACGTTCTCGGCCTCGACGGCAACGATTTTCGTTGCGGGCCGCAAACTTTTCACGGCCAACGAAACGCCAGCGAGCAAACCGGCTCCCCCCACGGGAACAATTACGGCCTCAACATCGGGAATTTGCTCGATGATTTCGAGGCCCATCGTTCCCTGGCCGGCAATGATCGCGGGATCATCGTAGCCGTCGATATACGCCAAGCCTTTTTCCTTCGCGATTTTGTGTGCATGCGCTTTCGCTTCGCCGAAATCTTCTCCGTGCAAGACGACGGTCGCACCGAGTTGCTGGCACGTGCTCACCTTTATGAGGGGCGCGAATTTGGGCATTACCACTGTTGCAGGTATGCCAAGTAAGCTGCCCTGATAAGCGAGTGCTTGAGCGTGGTTGCCGGCCGAGGCGGCGATGACACCGCGCTTCTGCTGCTCGGGCGACAGTTGTGCGAGCGCATTGCGCGCGCCGCGTTCCTTGAAGCTTCCCGTGCGCTGCAAGTTGTCGAGCTTGCAGAAAATTTTCGCGCCGGTGATTTCGCTCAGCGGAATGGAGGGCGGACAAGGCGAATAATAAACCGCGTCCGCAATTCGTTTGCGCGCCGCTTCGATGTCCTGAAATGTGACCAAGCTTTTAACTTTCCAGCGCTGCCTGCGCTGCTGCCAAACGCGCAATCGGAATCCGGAACGGGCTGCAACTGACGTAATCCAAACCCAGCCGGTGGCAGAACTTGACACTCGCGGGTTCGCCGCCGTGTTCGCCGCAAATTCCCAGTTTGATGTTTGGCCGGGTTTTACGTCCGAAGTCGCGCGTTATTTCCATCAGGCGGCCCACGCCTTTCTGATCGATCGACGCGAACGGATTTGACTCGACAATATCAAGCTCAGCGTAAGCAGGAAGAAAACTCCCGGAATCGTCCCGGCTCATTCCCAACGTCGTTTGGGTGAGATCGTTTGTGCCAAAACTGAAAAACTCGGCCTCGCGCGCGATCTGATCGGCCACTAGTGCAGCGCGCGGGATTTCGATCATTGTCCCGACGAGATAATTGAATTTCGTGTTCGTTTCCTTCGCCACATCACCGGCTACGCGGCGAACGATTTCGATTTGAAGCTTCAGCTCGCGCGGAAATCCAACCAGCGGAATCATGATTTCGGGGCGGACCTTGATCCCTTTGGCGTGTACTTCGGCGGTAGCTTCAAAAATTGCGCGTGCCTGCATTTCGGAAATTTCGGGAAACGTGATACCCAGGCGGCAACCGCGATGGCCCAGCATGGGGTTGAACTCATGCAGCTCGTGGACGCGGCGCGCGATTTGTTCAACCGCAACGCCGAGCTTGTTCGCAAGTTCGTTTTGCTGGGCGTGATCGGTGGGCAAAAATTCATGAAGCGGTGGATCGAGAAAACGAATGGTGGCGGGCAAACCTTTTAACGCTGTGAAGATGCCAATGAAATCAGCACGCTGGTAGGGAAGTAATTTGCCCAGGGCGCGTGCCCGTTCGTCCTTCGTACCGGCGAGAATCATCTCGCGCATGGCGTCGATCCGGTCGCCCTCGAAAAACATGTGTTCTGTTCGGCAAAGCCCGATGCCCTCCGCACCGAACGCGACCGCGTTTGTCACCTGCTCGGGTGTATCCGCGTTTGTGCGCACGCCCAGGCTGCGGAATTGATCCGTCCACTTCATCAATTTTGCGTACTCTTGGTAAACGATGCTCTTTTTTGGATCGAGAGAACGATCGACCAGTACCTGAACGATTTCCGATGGCGCAGTTGCGACTTCGCCGGCAAACACCTCTCCCGCGGTTCCATCGATGGAGATGTAATCGCCTCGATTCAACGTCGTGCCGTTGGCGCTGAGCGTGCGCTTTTGGTAATCAATCTGGATTCCCGTTGCACCGCACACGCATACTTTTCCCATTTGCCTGGCGACCAGGGCAGCATGCGACGAAACGCCGCCACGCGACGTCAGGATGCCTTCGGCGGCAATCATGCCGCGCAGGTCTTCCGGCGAAGTTTCAATGCGCGCTAGCACGACCTTCTCGCCTTTCTCCGAGCGGACGACCGCTTCCTCTGCACTAAACACAACGTGCCCACAAGCCGCACCCGGTCCGGCGGCCAAACCGCTGCCGATTTTTTTCGCTTGTTTCGCTGATTGCCGGTCGAAGATCGGGGCTAAGAGATGAGCAAGCGAATCCGCGGGGATACGGCGCACCGCCTCTTTCTTTGTGATCAATTTTTCATCGACCATATCGACCGCTATACGGACGGCAGCGTGACCGGTGCGCTTGCCGTTGCGAGTTTGTAGAATGTAGAGACGATTTTCCTCCACTGTGAACTCCAGGTCCTGCATGTCCTTGAAATGGCGCTCGAGGATCGCGCGGACTTTCATTAGCTCCTTGTGAGCCGCAGGCATTTCCTTCGCCAAAGCGGCAATTGGGTGGGGCGTGCGTACGCCCGCAACGACATCTTCGCCCTGGGCGTTGATTAAATACTCGCCGTAAAAAACTTCTTCACCGGTCGCAGGATCGCGCGTAAATGCGACCCCGGTCGCGCTCGTTTCCCCCATGTTACCGAACACCATTGTCTGCACGTTCACGGCCGTTCCCCAGTCGTGCGGGATGCCATATCTTCGACGGTAAACGATTGCTCGATCGTTCATCCATGATCCAAAAACCGCGCCGATCGCGCCCCAAAGTTGTTTGTTTGGATCTTGCGGAAATGATTTTCCGGTCCGCTCTTTGATTAATGCTTTGAATCGTTGCACAAGCTCTTTCAAATCGGCGACCGTTAATCGAACATCCGGAAAGTCGTGTTTGCCGTAACGTTCATCCTTCAGATGCTCGATGACCGTCTCGAACGGTTCATGGTCTTCGCCCGGCCGCTTCTGAACTCCCATGACCACGTCGCCGTACATTTGCAGGAAACGGCGGTATGAATCCCAGGCGAATCGCGCGTTGTTTGTTTTTTTCGCGACAATTTCGACGACCTCGTCATTCATCCCGAGGTTCAGGATGGTGTCCATCATTCCGGGCATGGAATCCCGTGCCCCGGATCGAACGGACACCAGCAAAGGTCGTTCTCCGTCGCCAAATTTTTTTCCGACCGAATTTTCGACTTTAGCCAGCGCCGCTACGACCTCCGCCTCCAGCTCTCGCGGGTAACGCCGGTTATGAGCGTAAAAGTGAGTGCATACTTCGGTCGTGATGGTGAATCCTGGTGGCACTGGCAGGCCGATCCGCGTCATTTCGTGGAGATTTGCGCCTTTGCCGCCCAGCAGCGATTTCATCCCGCCTGATCCATCTGCGTGACCGTCGCCGAAGTAGTAAACGTAGAGCGGTTTTTTCGCTTTTTTCACGTGAGCGCGGCGACTCGCCGGCAGTTTCGGTCTCTTTGATGTGCGTCGAAGTGATTTTCGAACCGTAGATTTGCGTCTTCTGGCCATAGTTAAGGATGCGAAAAATCGACAAGGAACGAACGCGCCAAAGTAGTTTCGGGTCTCGCCCTGTCAACGATCCTGCGAGCAGGTCACATTGAACCTAAAATGCATCTTCCGAGGAGGCGAATGGTAGGGACGCCGCGCTGCGGCGTCGGTCGTCGCGGCGCGACGACCCTACCTTGCGCGTCGGTTAAGCTGGCGCGCCTTCGTTGTTCGTCAGAACTTCAGTGATTGTCGCCGTAAAGTCATCGACGCCGGTACTCGGCACGATGATGCTGTTGCGGCGACCGTGAGCTTCTTCGGTGATGCGCAAGAATCTCCCGCGCTCGTTTTCCCGGAGCTCCACATAGAAATGCTTGCGCTCAATTTGCAGTTCTCTCGCCTCGATGATGTTATCCTTTTTCCTCTGAAGCCGCCGACTCTACCGCATCC